>CAZHNE010000145.1:0-4671 GCA_964533775.1 uncultured Spirochaetaceae bacterium
ATGATCATCATATCTATTTGATAGTATTTCCTTTATATAGGATTTGTCATCTTTAAGTATTTTAGAACCTCTTGTTATTTTACAGAGGCTTATTTTATGCTTAGCGGCTATTTCTCGTTGAGGGATACCTTGGTATAAGTCTTTTAACAAATCCCACCTTAATATAACATCTTTTTGCTCTCTTTCGGTTAATATTTCTTCGAACAAACTCTTCATCTTTTCAGGATCTGTTGTTTTACAAAATACTTTTATTAAATCATCATAACTACTCATTTAATTCTTCTCCATAATATCCCTTATAGTAAAGGGGAAAACAATCTCAATACTACTCTAGTAGCACGTTTTATTAAACTACTAGATTTAATCTCTTTATAACTTACTTGATGGCTAATTTCAAATATGTTTAACATATCTTCTTTAACATCTTTAATAACAGAAGAGCCAAAGAATGCTACTCCACATTCAAAGTGTAAGTAAAAAGACCTGTAATCCATATTAACAGTTCCTATTATAGAAACTTTATCATCCGCTATAAACATCTTTGAATGAATAAAGCCAGGAGAGTATTCAAATATCTTTACTCCAGCACTTATTAGTTCAAGGTAATGAGACTTTGAAACTGCATGAACATATATTTTATCAGGGATGTGAGGAACTACTAGTCTAACATCAACTCCACTTTGAGCTGCTATTGCTAGTGCATTAAACATACCCTTAGATATAACTAAGTATGGTGTTGTAATCCAAACATAATTTTTAGCCATATTAATAATTTGAAGGTAGGATGTTTCTGCCATTGCAACATCATCTAATGGGTTATCCCCAAAGGGTTGAACAAACCCGTCAGTCTTTGCTTTGATTGTTGGTCTATACGGTGTTAAATCTTTACCTACTCCAGTAGTAGCATCCCACATAGATAAAAACAAGACTGTAAAATCCCACACGGCTAAGCCGTGTATTTTAACAGCAGTATCTCTCCAGTGTCCAAATCTAATAATTCTGTTTATATATTCATCAGCTAAGTTTAAACCACCAGTAAATGCAGTGTTTCCATCTATTATACAAATCTTTCTATGATCTCGGTAATTCATTCTGCTATTGATATGAGGTTTTACTGGATTAAAAGCTCTAGCATCAATTCCCATTTTTCTCAGTTGTTTAGAATAATCACCAGGAAGACCTCCTATACAACCAAAGTCATCATAAAGAAGTCTTATCTCTACTCCTTGCTTTTGTTTTTCAAGGAGTACTTCTAATATTTGACTCCACATTTCTCCTAGAGAAATAATAAAGAACTCTAAAAAGATAAACTTCTCAGCTTTTCTTAGTTCTTCTAAAAAGTGGGGAAAGAACTCATCTCCTGTTGGATAATATGTGGCTTCTGTGTTTTCCCAAGGGGAGCTGTATGCAGCTCTAGAAATGTAGACAGACTGTCTTGCTAAATCTTCATCAAACTCTTTTAGGTTTTCAAAGACCTCTTCTCTATTAGTATTGAACTCTCTTGTCTTATTAAAACTTCTAACAAATTTAGCTATTCTCTTTTTACCATATTTAGTTAAGTTCTTCTTACCAAATATTATATAAAACAAAGCCCCATATACTGGGAAGATCATTATTACTAATAACCAGCCTATAGCATACTCAGGTTCATTTTTATTAAAAATCACCCAAATACCAAATAAAAAAGATATTACTATAAATACTTGTGACCAAATAGTATTGTGAACAGCTCTTGTAAAGAGCAAAATAATAATGGCTAATTGAGCTACAATTAAGATTGCTGAAAAAAACAATCTACCTGTAATAAACTTTATAAACTTTTTCAATTTGTATTATCCACAAATAACAACTAGAAAATATAATACTTTATATTTATATAGTTATTATCATTTTTTCTTTTAATAATTTTTATAATTCTTTCTCTCTACTTGCGTTTACCCAGAAATCAATTGGATATACAGTATAACCAAACTTAGCTGATAATGTACTAGGATCTACTTTAAAAAGAAGAGGTAGTTCATGTATGTATGTACCCTTCTCTATTTCTTTCTTTATAAGATGATCTGGAAGTATTATTTCTAAAGCAAGTTGATTTATCTCTATTTCTAAAGGATCACTAAAGATAGCCTTTGTTCTGAACCTTACACTATCTGATAATAAATCAATATCCTTTAAGTCTGTTAATATATACTTTGCTATTAAGTAAGCAAGGCTTTCTTTAACAACTCCAGCAGGTCTATCTCTATTCATTAATAGATACCAACCTGCTCCTTTATCAAAGCGTTTAGTTTCTTCACTCTTAACTCTTATTAACTTACCCGTTATAGCAGGGTTAAGCATAGGAGAGCAATAAATTCCTAAATTCATTCTTTGTGCTAACTTTACAATATTAACTGGTCCATCTTTCTGAAATTCAGGTAGTATTTGGAAAAATGTTTCTTTATCCATAATTTTAGTCTCCTTAAACTTAAACTCTCTTATTTATTTGTTTAACACTAGAGAGGTGTGTAATACTTACACTATTTTAGCACTTATTGAATAATTTTACAAATTGTTATTTTTACTCTTTAAGGCTCTCTCTTCTTGGAATCTTTTAGCATCCCGAAGAGAGTACTCACAACCACAATATCTTTGTCTATAAAGGTCTAATTCTTTGCTTAATTGGATACTTTTAGCATAACCATTCTTTTTCTTAAAGTTCTTTTCTAAAAACCCTTTATAATTACTTCCAACATTAAATATTGTTAAACTATCCTTATAGCGACTAACTGTAAGTGTTGTTGTAAAGAACTTTATATGGAGCTCAAGAGCTTTGTTGTAAGCAATAGATAAATTGTAGTCAAAACAGATTGAACATCTCTTACCACCCTCTTTTTCACTCTCTAATCCTTTTACCTTCTCTAGCCAAGAAGTGTGATCATAATTATCTTTAATAACTTCAAGATTGTGAAAAGAAGCTAATTTGATTAGTTCATTAAACCTTTTAAGGTATTCTTCTTTAGGAAAGATATTATCATTAGAGAAGAAGAGAATAACTTCGTATCCTTCTTCTATTAATCTCTCTACACATGTTGTGCTACATGGTGCACAACAACAGTGTAGTAATATCTTTTCTTTGTTATTTACATTGTTGCTAGCAATGTTTTTATTATTAATGTTGTTTTTATTAACATTATTATTGTTAACACTTTTATTGCTTCTTTTGTTGTTAGTTATGTTTTTCTTTTCTACTTTATTATTTTCTATACTTTTTTCTTCACTCATTAAAGATTACCTTTATTATTACTCTCTCTCTTCTTGGTTTGATTATATTGATAATGAGAAGAAGTAACAACTAAAATAAAATTGAAGAGGAAAAATGTTTATTTTATTTTAGTTATTCTCTATACTAAAAAGCACTATGTTAATTAAATTAACTATTAAATAACAATTGTTTCTAGGAGTTAATCTTTATGAAAAGTAAATATGGTTTTTTCGGTGCTGTTGCACTAAGTATTATTATTAGTTTCTTACCATTACCAAGAGAGTTAAAACTTATTGGTATATTCGCTATTACCTTTGGTATTATCTATGTTAATAGATCTTTATTCTATTTTATTCAAGGGAATAGACATTACATGAATAAAAAGAAAGAGGATAAGAGTAAGACTTGGGATTATTATAGAAAAGCTTATGAAACTGGTTTAGTAGATAAGTATAAGATAACTATGGCTAGTATCTTAATACAAAAGAATGATCATAACTTTGGTGGTGAAATATTAGATTCTATTATTAGCAATGCTAGGGATGAAACTTTAGTTAAAAGAGCTATCATTGCTAAAAGCATGGTTTATCAAATTAATGGAGATGTTGATAAATCAATTGAAATATTAGAAGATGTTAAAGATGGTGGTTATAGTGATATATACTTAATGATTAATCTTCAAACTTATGTTCTTTATCAAAATGACTTAAAGAAAGCCAAAGAATTAATAAAAGAAACTCTTGATGAAAAGAAAACTGTTATTGGTATTGCTGATAACCATGGTTGGTATTATATCTTAACAGGTCAATGGGAAAAGGCTTATCACATCTATATTGATGTAATAGAGAGAAAGCCTCATTCTCCTGATCCTTATGTTCATGCTGCTCAAGTTTATTTACATTATAATAACAAAGAAAAAGCTATTGAACTATTAAAGGAAGCCTCTAATAAGACTTGGTATAATACTATAATCTTTGATAGAGATATTATAAACAGTTTTGTTAAAGATTTAGAGAGTGAAAATTCTGATTATGTTATTGCTTGTATAAATGAAAGTTCATTAGAAGTTGCAAGAGGTGAAAGGTATAAAGAGCTTTCAAGCAAAGATGCTAAAGCTATTATGAGTAAACCTTTCGATAATGAACCTATTGTTGAAGAAACAACTACTGAAGTTGCTACTGAAGAGCAAGTAGTTGATGATGAATTACCCAATACTGACCTTACTGAAGAAGATCTTAAATGGGCAGAAGAGAATGAATAAAAAAGATTCATTCTCTATAAATATTTAAAACAAGTTATTGCACAAAACAATATCTTGTGATAGTTTTAATTTTATTAACGCCGGCATGGTGAAATTGGTAGACACGATAGATTCAAAATCTATTGAAGGTAACTTCGTATCGGTTCAAGTCCGATTGCCGGTAAAA
>CAZHNE010000146.1:0-4637 GCA_964533775.1 uncultured Spirochaetaceae bacterium
AATTTACAATTCCAAAGCCAACCGTTTCCTCCATTTATGCAAGAGTTAATCACAGCAGGTGGCCTAGCCCCTTATATTAAAAACAGAGAGGAGAAGTAAAGTTTTATGGATATGAAAATTGCTCTCGTAAAAGGGGATGGAATAGGCCCCGATATAATTGATGAAGCTGTAAAAGTATTAGATAAGATTTGTGAAAAATATAATCATAAAGTTCAATACAGTAGTGTTGACGCAGGTGGAATTGCAATTGATAAGTTTAATCACCCCTTACCAAAAGAAAGCCTAAAAGCTTGTAAAGAAGCTGATGCTGTTCTACTAGGAGCAGTGGGTGGACCAAAATGGGATAGTGTTCATTCAGATATTAGACCTGAAAAAGCTCTTTTAGGATTAAGAAGTGAATTAAATCTTTTCTGTAATCTTCGCCCTGCAATAATGTATCCTCAACTTAAAGATGCATGCCCATTAAAAAACGAAATAGTGGGAGATGGCTTAGATATCATGGTAGTTAGAGAATTAACTGGTGGTATCTACTTTGGAAAAAGAGGAAGAGATGAAGTAGGTGCATTCGATACTTTAAGTTACAGACGGGATGAAATAGAAAGAATTGTAAAAAAAGCTTTTGAAATAGCAAAGATTAGAGGTAAAAAACTAACAAGTGTTGATAAAGCAAACATTCTCAACTCATCTCAGCTTTGGAGAGAAGTTGTTAATACGATGAAAGACTCTTACCCTGAAGTAGAAGTTAATCATCTTTATGTAGACAATGCTGCAATGCAATTGATTAGAGATCCTAATCAATTTGATACAATTGTAACAGGCAATATGTTTGGTGATATTTTAAGTGATGAAGCTTCTCAAATTACAGGTAGCATTGGAATGCTTCCTAGTGCATCTTTTGGAAGTGGGAAAAAAGGAATGTATGAACCAATTCACGGAAGTGCTCCTGATATTGCTGGAAAGGATTTAGCTAACCCAATTGCAACTATTCTCTCTGTTGCGATGATGCTTAGATACTCCTTTAACTTACTACTCGAAGCGGATGAAATTGAGAGAGCTGTTTATTCAGTACTAGATAATGGTTATAGGACAGTTGATATCTACAGCGACGGCACGACAAAAGTTGGAACAAAGAAGATGGGCAGTTTAATATGTGATGCTATTTAAATAAGTAGCTTCTCTTATTATAATAAACCTCATTAAAGATTAGGAAGAAGGAATTAGCATGAGTAAAGATATAAAGAGTAGATCTAGTCAAATGACAGAAGGGGTGGAAAGAGCCCCTCATAGATCCTTAATGAAAGCCATGGGATGGACTGATAATGAAATACATTCCCCTATAATAGGGATTGTAAATTCTCAAAATGAGATAATAGCAGGCCATGTACACTTAGACAGAATAGTAAGTGCTGTAAAAGCGGGAGTTAGAGAAGCTGGTGGTCATCCTGTAGAGTTTAATACAATAGGTGTTTGTGACGGTATTGCTATGGGTCATACTGGAATGAAATACTCGTTAGCTTCAAGAGAGTTAATTGCTGATTCTATTGAAGTGATGGCAATGGCACATCCTTTTGATGCATTAGTATTCGTTCCAAACTGCGATAAAATCGTACCTGGAATGTTGATGGCTGCATTAAGACTTAATATTCCATCAATCTTTATTTCAGGCGGTCCTATGCTTGCCGGTCGTGTTCCTGGTGTTAAAGAAGGCAAAGACCTCTCTTCAATGTTTGAAGCTGTAGGAAGCTTAAAAAACAATACTATGGATGAGAAAACTTTTTTAAGTTATGAAAATAATGCTTGTCCAACATGTGGCTCTTGCTCTGGAATGTTTACAGCTAATTCAATGAACTGTTTAACAGAAGCTTTAGGTTTAGCTCTTCCTGGAAACGGAACTATTCCAGCTGTTTATTCCCAGCGTGATATCTTAGCTAAAAAAGCAGGTTATAAAATACTTGAACTTTTAGAAAAAGATATTAGACCATTAGACATTGTAAATGAAGAATCATTTAAAAATGCATTAACAGTTGATATGGCACTTGGTTGTAGTACTAATACAATGTTACACCTTCCTGCCATTGCTCATAATGCAAATATTGAGTTTGATATTTTCACAGCTAATGAAATTAGCCAAAAAGTTCCTAATCTCTGTCACTTAGCACCAGCTGGTCCTCACCACATTGAAGACTTATATTTTGCTGGTGGTGTTATGGCAGTAATGAAAGAACTTGATAAAAAGAATCTCTTAAATAGAGACTTGTTAACAGTTACTGGTAAAACTATTGGAGAGTCTTTCCAAGATTCAGTTAATTACAATACTGAAGTTCTTAGAGAGTGTGATAATCCATATAGTGAAACAGGTGGGATTGCTGTTCTAAGCGGAAACTTAGCCCCTTTAGGCTCAGTTGTTAAAAGAAGTGCCGTTGATAAGGCAATGCTTGTACATAAAGGCCCTGCCCGTGTTTTTGATAGTGAAGAAGAATGTATTGAAGCAATCTACTCCTCGAAGATAAAAAGTGGGGATGTGTTAGTTATTAGATATGAAGGACCTAAAGGTGGTCCTGGTATGAGAGAAATGCTCTCTCCTACTAGTGCTATTGCAGGTATGGGTATGGATAAAGAAGTCGCACTTCTTACTGATGGTAGATTTAGTGGTGCAACTAGAGGAGCCTCTATTGGACACGTTTGTCCAGAAGCAGCTCAAGGTGGAATTATTGGTCTTGTTGAAGATGGAGATATTATATCAATTGATATACCTAATTATAAATTAGAACTATTGGTTGATGATGAAACTTTAGCAAAGAGAAGAGAAAGTTGGGTATGCAAAGAACCAACTATTACAACTGGTTACCTAGGGCGCTATGCGAAACTTGTAAGCGATGCCTCTAAGGGCGCAGTATATAAAGATTAGGAGAAATTATGAAATTAACAGGAGCTAAAATAATAGTAGAATGTTTGATAGAGCAAAATGTTGACACAGTTTTTGGATTTCCAGGTGGAGCTGTACTGCCGCTTTACGATGCATTATATAATCGGAGTGATAAAATAAATCACATTTTAACAGCACATGAACAGGGTGCTAGTCACGCTGCTGACGGTTATGCAAGATCAACTGGAAAGGTTGGAGTTTGTATAGCAACAAGCGGACCTGGGGCTACAAACCTTGTAACAGGAATTGCTACAGCTCAAATGGATAGTGTACCCCTCGTTGCTATAACAGGGAACGTACCAGTATCTCTTTTAGGAAAAGATAGTTTCCAAGAAGTAGATATTACCGGTGTTACTATGCCAATTACAAAGCACAACTACATTGTTAAAGATGTAAAAGACTTAGCTGGTATAATTAGAGAAGCTTTTAAAATAGCAATCTCAGGAAGACCAGGGCCTGTATTAATTGACGTACCAAAAGACGTTCAAGTGGGCGAAGCTGAATATGTAAAAGGTGAACCTGTTGAAAAAGCTAAAATTAGTGATAGACTAAGTGAAAAAAGCTTAGAAGAAGCAGTAGAGCTTATTAAAAAAAGTGAAAACCCAATGTGTTACGTTGGTGGTGGTGCTATTATAGCAGGTGCTAGTGAGAGAGTTAGAAAGTTTTTAGACTTAATTGATGCTCCTTCTTGTGTATCGTTAATGGGATGTGGAGCAGTTAGATCAGATAGCCATAGATATACAGGGTTAGTTGGAATGCACGGATCTAAAGTATCTAACATTAGTGTTAGTAACTGTGATTTGCTTATAGTTATTGGAGCTAGATTCTCAGACAGGGTAGTAAGTAAAGCAAGTAGCTTTGCTAGACGTGCTAAAATTATACAAATAGATGTAGATCCAGCAGAAATTGATAAGAATATTGCAACTACTTGCCATCTTTTAGGTGACATTTGTGTAGTACTTGATAGGTTGTGTGAAAAGTTAGAAGAACCAATTAAACATAAAGATTGGATGGAAACAATAGCTCAATACAAGAGAAGATTCCCGATGTTAACAAAACAAAGCAGTCAAAGACCCTTTGAAATTATCCAAGCTTTAAATGGAATTTTAGGTGAAGATGATATTGTTACAACTGAAGTTGGGCAACACCAAATATGGGCTGCACAGTTCGTAAAGCACGATAATCCTAGAAAGTTTCTAACTTCTGGTGGCTTAGGAACAATGGGATACGGTACAGGCGCTTCTATTGGAGCACAGTTAGGTAACCCGGATGTAAGAGTTGTAAATATTGCCGGAGACGGTTGCTTTAGAATGAACAGTAATGAGCTAACAACTATAAGTAGATACAATTTACCTATTGTAATTATTGTAATGAACAATCATACTCTAGGAATGGTAAGACAGTGGCAAACTCTTTTCTTTAAAGGAAACTACAGTCAAACCACTTTAGATACACCAATTGATTGGTTATTATTAGCAAAAGCTTATGGAGTAGAAGGAAGGCGCATCTTACCAGGTGACGATCCTAAACCTATTTTAGAAGAAGTTTTTGCTTTAGGTAAACCTGTTGTTGTTGATGTTGAAATTCCATTGGATGACAAAGTTTATCCAATAGTACCTCCTGGAAGTTCTTATAAGAATATGAAAGGGGTTGTAGAGCTTGATTTAATATAGTATTTATTTCTAATAAATACTTCTTCTGTCTCTCTTTA
>CAZHNE010000147.1:0-2263 GCA_964533775.1 uncultured Spirochaetaceae bacterium
AAAAAAAAGAGGAGATAAGTAATGAAAAAAATTGCTATTTTGATAAGTGCTATGTTAGTACTTAGTTCTTTCGCGTTCGCAGCTGGTCAAGGTGAAGCAGCTGTAGGAGCTGAAAAAACACTAAGAGTTGGTATGGTAACAGATGCTGGTACTATTGATGACAAGTCTTTTAACCAAGGTACTTGGGAAGGTATTGTCCGAGCTGGTAAAGATTTTGGTTTTACACCTAAATATTTACAACCTGCAGGTGAAACAGAGCCTGATTATTTATCAAGTATTTCCGACTTAGCTGATAGTGGTTATGAAATGATTATTTGTCCTGGTTTTAAATTTGAAACAGCTATCTTTAAAGCTCAATATCAATATCCAGATGTTAAGTTTGTTATATTAGATGGTGTTCCACATGCTGGTGACTATAATGTAATTATTGAAGATAACACAGTTGGTGTTTCTTGGGCAGAACAAGAATCTGGTTTTGTTGCCGCTATTGCTGCAGCATTAAAGATGCCTAACAGTAAATTTGGTTATATCGGTGGTATGGAAATTCCTGCAGTTCAAAAGTTTAACTGGGGATGGCAACAAGGTATTAACTATGCAAATGAAAATTTAGGAACTAATGTTTCTATTGCACAAGAAGACTGTTTATATTCTGGTTCATTTAGTGATGTAGCTTTAGGTCAACAAATGGCTGCTACTATGTTTGATAGAGGCGTTGATATTATTTTTGCTGCAGCTGGTGGAGTTGGAGTAGGTGTTATTAACGAAGGTAAATCACAAAGAACTGCTGGTAAAGACAAATGGGTTGTTGGTGTAGACATTGATCAATATGCTGACGGTTTGATGCTTAATGGTAAATCATGTATCTTAACCTCTGCTATGAAATATTTAGACAGAGCTTCTTATGATATGATTGAAGATGAATTAAATGGTAGATTCCCTGGTGGTAAAGCTTTAATGCTAACTGCTAGTGAAGATGGTGTAGGTATTCCTACTGTTAACCCTAACTTAACTCCTGAAATTGAAGCTGAATGTGCAAAAGTTATGGAAATGATGAAATCTGGTGAAATTGTAGTAGCTGGTGAAAAACTTCCTAATTTATGGAAGTAAGCAATTTATTGCTATAACACAAGGCCGCCATTTTGGTGGCCTTGTTATCTAAAAGGTTAGAAACTTCATTTTAAAATTTAGGAGACTAGTAAATGGATTATTCAATTGAAATGCTTCATATTCGCAAAGAATTTCCAGGGATTGTTGCAAACGATGATATTACTCTTCAAGTAAAAAAAGGTGAAATTCATGCAATTCTTGGTGAAAATGGAGCAGGTAAATCCACATTAATGAGCATTCTATTTGGCTTATATAAAGCGGATAAAGGGGAGATAAAAATCAATGGTCAGACTGTTGAAATAAACAACCCTAACGATGCTACAGCGCTTAAGATAGGAATGGTGCATCAACATTTTAAGTTGATTGAAAACTATACTGTTACAGAAAATATTATTTTAGGAAAAGAAGGAAGCTTTGTATTAAGCAAAACTGATGCAGAGAGACGAATTAAAGCTCTTTCCGATAAATATGCTTTAAATATTGACCCTGATAGTGTTATTGAAGATATTACTGTTGGTATGCAACAACGTGTAGAAATTCTAAAAATGTTATACGTTAATGCCGATATTTTAATCTTCGATGAACCGACAGCTGTTTTAACCCCTCAAGAAATTGACGATTTATTAGAAATAATGCGTGGTTTAAAAAGTGAAGGTAAATCTATTATTTTAATTACTCATAAACTAAATGAAATAAAACAAGTAGCGGATAGATGTACTATAATTCGAAGAGGAAAATTTGTCGATGTTGTCGATGTAAAAGACACATCTCAAGAAGAGATGGCTTCTTTGATGGTTGGAAGATCTGTTAGTTTTGATGTTGATAAATCTCCAGCAAAACCATTAGAGCCTATTTTGGAAATTAAAAATTTAAATGTTTTAGATTCAAAAAAATTACCAAGTGTGAAAGATTTTTCCTTAACTGTAAGAGCTGGTGAAATTGTAGGTTTAGCAGGCGTTGACGGTAATGGCCAATCAGAATTAGTTGAAGCTATATCAGGACTAAGAAAAATTGAAAGTGGATCGGTTTTAATTTCTTCGAAAGATATTACACACCTTCCTATTAGAGACAGACATGAGGCAGGTATGGGACACGTGCCTGAAGATAGACAAAAAAGAGGATTAATCCTTGATTATAATCTTAAAGATAATTTTGT
>CAZHNE010000147.1:2363-4564 GCA_964533775.1 uncultured Spirochaetaceae bacterium
TAGATGAGATTTTTAATCTATCTGATAGAATTGCTGTTATAAGTGGTGGTAGATTAATGGATGTTGTTGAAACTAGTGAAACTGATGAAAGAACTATAGGTTTGATGATGGCCGGTGTTTCTGCAAAAGGAGAAAATTAATTATGATTGCTAGAAAAAATAAAGAGTTAAAAAGTAATGATTTTCTTATTGCAATTAGTGCTGTTGTCTTGGGTTTAATAGCAGGAGCAATTTTAATTTTAGTTATTGGAGAAAATCCTTTTACCTCATTTAAATTCCTTGTTAAAGGTGCTTTGATGAGTGTTAGAAGAACTGGAATGACTTTAGCTATATCCACTACTTTAATATTAGTTGGTTTATCTATTGCTTTTGCATTTAAGACAGGACTGTTTAATATTGGAGCATCAGGACAAATATTAGCAGGTGGACTTGCAGCTACAACAGTTGCTTTTGCTATCGACATTCCACACATTCCTCTTATGTTTGTAATTTTTGTAGTTGGTTTTGCCGCGGGTGCTATTTGGGGATTAATTCCCGGATTACTAAAAGCATTTTTTAACGTTCATGAAGTCGTTGCTACAATTATGATGAACTGGATAGCATATTGGTCAGTATTCTATTTTGTTCCAGCTTTTTTAAAAGGTCCATCGTTTGAAACTGAAAGTGCAATGTTACCTTTTGAGAAAACTATAAGAATTGGTTGGTTAACAGACTTATTTAATGGATCTAACTATATAAACGTTGGTTTATTTGTTGCAATCCTTGCAGTAATAGTTATTAAGTTTATTATGGATAAAACAACTTTAGGCTTTGAACTAAAAGCTGTTGGTCATAATAGATATGGTGCTGAATATGCAGGAATTAAAGTTAATAAGTCAATTGTTTTATCTATGATGATTGCAGGCGGACTAGCGGGACTTGCTGGTGTTTCCTACTATTGTGGTTATTCAGGGAAAATTCAAATTGGTGTGCTCCCAACTCAAGGCTTTGATGGTATTGCAGTTGCACTTTTAGGAGCAAGTTCTCCAATAGGAGTTGTTTTTTCAGCTACCTTCTTTGGTATTTTGCAGGCTGGTAAAGGTTTTATGAGTAGTAATACGATGGTACCACCAGAGATAGCAGATACAATAATTGCAGTAATAATTTATTTTACAGCTACAAGTGTTATGTTTAGAAAGTTCTGGGATAGTCAATTCAAGAGAATAAATAAAAAGAGAAATATTGTAGAATCAGATTCTAATAAAATAGAGGAGGAAAAATAATATGTGGAATACTATTACTCAAATTGCCCCTTACGCTGTAGCGTATACAATTCCTCTATTGATGGGATCTTTAAGTGGCTTAGTTAGTGAAAGAAGTGGAGTTGTTAATCTTTGTGTAGAAGGTTACATGCTTGTCGGTTATTTTGTAAGTGCTTTGGTTATTTCTATTTATCAACCAACTATGGGGTCTTCTGCTTTGCTCCTTGGTTTAGTTGTAGCAATGATAATAGGAGCAATATTTTCACTCCTTCATGCATTTGCTTCAATTAGTTTAAGAGCAGATCAGGTTATTAGTGGAACAGCTATTAACTTAATTGCAACTGCTTTAACTGTTTATATTGCAAGAACTTATACAGGTTCAGGTAATATTTCAATTATGCTAGGTATTGTAAGAGCCGATGTTCCTTTATTGCATAGAATTCCAATTATTGGAAAGTTGATTTTTACAAATACTTACTGGAGTACTTGGTTCTGTATTGGTATATGGGCTTTCTTCTGGTGGCTTCTTTACAAAACAAGTTTTGGTTTAAGACTTAGAGCTTGTGGAGAGCACCCTTCAGCAGTAGCTTCAGCAGGTGTTAATGTTCATAAAATGAGATACATTGCGGTTATGCTTTCTGGAGCTTTAGGTTCTTTAGCTGGTGGTGTTATGATTGTAACATATAGTGGTGAATTTAATGGATCTGTTGCAGGTTTAGGTTTCTTAGCTGTTGCAGCGATGATATTTGGACAATGGAAGCCTTTAGGAATATTAGGTGCTACATTCTTCTTTGGAATAGCAACTACTATAGGGAACGTATCACAGTTATTTGCTTCCTTAGCTTCATTCCCTCCTGTTGTCTTTAAAGTTTTCCCATACGTTGTTACCTTACTTGCATTAGTATTATTTAGTAAAAGTAGTGCAGCTCCTAAAGCAGGTGGAGAACCTTTCTAATAGGAT
>CAZHNE010000148.1:0-4434 GCA_964533775.1 uncultured Spirochaetaceae bacterium
ATCTCTCTTGTTTTAATCCATATAGTTTGACTTTTAATTTTTATCATGGTACTTTATTTTTAACTGTATACTTGCAAGTAAGTTACGGTAATAGGACCTTTATGAATAATAAAAAGCAAAATAAACATAAAGATATAAAGCAAAAACAATCCGATTCTGGTTATATATTTTTAATAAAAAATCCTGCATCAAATGAAGTTGCTCTATGCGCTTGGAACACTCCTCTTATGAAAGGGGAAAAAGTAATTTTCGAAACTCGTTATGGACTTGATTTAGGAGTTGTTGTTGGAGACGCTTCTCAAATTGGAAAACCTTACCAAAGTGGTAGCACCGAAGCGTGTGGCGCATGCCTTTCAGCTGACGACTTAGAAGATGATAATGAGGATTTGGTAGCAGAAGGTGCTCCAGAAGAACTTGATGAAGAAAGTGAAGTTGTACTTTATAGAAATTATGATAATGTAGATAATAGTTGTAAGCATTGTGGAAAAGAAAAAGTAGAAATTAAAAACAATGTTACTTGGTTAGAAAGAATTGCTACAGAAGAAGATTTAGAAAGATATGAAGACTTGTGTAGTAGAGAACAAGATGCTTTAACTTTATGTAGAGAAAAGATAAAAAAACATAAATTGGAAATGAAATTAGTCGCAGCTCACTTTTTACTAATTGAACCTAAAGTTGTTTTCTTCTTTACATCAGATGTTAGAGTAGATTTTAGAGAATTAGTAAAAGATTTAGTAAGTGTTTTTAGAATTCGAATTGAGCTAAGGCAAATTGGAGTTCGTGACGAAAGTAGAGTGCTAGGTGGATTAGCTGTTTGTGGACGAGATTATTGTTGTCATTCAGTTACTGATAAACTACAACCAGTATCTATTAAGATGGCAAAAGAGCAAAACTTGTCTTTGAATTCTATGAAAATATCAGGACCCTGCGGAAGATTATTATGTTGCTTAGCATATGAACAAGATTATTATGTTGAAGCAAAGTTAAAGTATCCACCAGAGGGAAGCAAGCTAAAAATTGGACGCGAATTAATGAAAGTTATTGAAGTTAATGTTATAACTAAAAAACTATTATTAATAGCAATCGATGGAAGAACACTCAGTATTGATGGTACTAAAACAAAGTACAACAGTGAGAATAAATATTGGGTTGTTGATAGGGATTATATTAAGAAACTGCTAGAAGATTAGTAGCTTAAATATATATAGAGAATAAAAATGTTTTTTTATAAGTAAATAATTTATTTACTGCTTAAAACTTGAGTTTGTATTGACCCAACTTATTAAGTTATGATATTTTAAGTACTTGTTGGAAATAAACCAACTCATTTTAGTAAAAAATGGTAAGAAAATTTTAATAAATTACAAGTAGTATTTTTGGAGGTATTACGTGGCCAATAGCATATCCGCAACAAAAAGAGCAAAACAAAATGTCACCCGCCGATTAAGAAATCGTGCAGTTAAAGGTGAAGTTCGTACAGCTATAAAAAACTTTGAAAGTAGTCTTTTAGCTGAAGATAAAAAAGCTGCTGAAGTAGCAATGAAAGAAAGTTTCAAATTACTAGATTCTGCAACAAGTAAAGGTGTTATGCACAGAAACACAACAAGTCGCAAAAAATCAAGAATGCATGCAGCCTTATCTAAACTAAACTAATATATTTTTATATATTAAATAAATTTTTTAAGGAGCATAATTCATGGCAAAGTCTGACAAATTAACTAAAGCTGTCATTATCGATAATTTATATGCTAAATTAAAAGAACGTTTTGAAGAGTCAACAATTTCAAGAGAAGAGGTTCACATGATAGTTGATGAGTTCTTTGAAGAAATTAAAGATGGCTTAAATAATGATCAAGTAATTGAGCTTAGAGGTTTTGGTACTTTTGAAGTTCATACAAGAAAAAAAAGAGAAAAAGCACACAATCCTAAAACTGGTGAACCTGTTACTGTTGAAACACATGGTGTAGCATTCTTTAGGCCTGGTCGTGAGTTAAAAGAGCGAGTTTGGAACCTTCGTGGTTAATAATTTTTCCTAAAACTTAATGGAGATTTTCATTGTTTAAATTAAACTCTAATAGAAACCTCAAGACTATAGTCTTTGAGGTTTTATTATTAATTATATCCGCATTTATATTTGCCTTTTCGTTTCCTAGCTTTTTAAATATAAATGGATTTTGGGTGTTATCATTTATAGCACTTATCCCTATGTTTGCCGTAATACACAACACAAAGTGGTATTTAACCCCCCTTTACGGTTTTTTGTATGGTTTTGTATTTTACTTAATATTTAATTATTGGTTAAAAGCATTCCACCCATTAGCTATTCTTTTAGTTCCTATTATTAAGGGTGGGGAACTTCTTATTGCTTTTCCTCTCTTTAAATTAATTGATTCGACATTTAAAAAGCGTGGTTTCATATTTAATGCAATCCTTTACACAGCTTATACGTATGTATCACAAAACTGGTTTGCAGGTTATCCATACGGTATTCTAGGTTACGCACCATATAAGTTCCTTCCTTTTATACAAATAGCCTCTATTACAGGAGTTTGGGGAATCAACTTTATAATGGTTCTTCCTCAAATTTTCTTAGGAAAGTATTTAGCAGATTTATTAAATAATAGGGCCGAACCTTTTAAGCTATTTATTAAAGAATATATTGTAGATGTAATTGTTTACGCAGTTTTGTTCGTAGCTGTTCTTATTTTTGGATTTGTTTCAATTAATAAATGGGACAATACAGAACCACAAGATTATTGGAAAGTCTCAAGTATTCAACACAGTTCTGATACCTGGAAAGGTGGATACATGACATATAAGAGGAACTTTAATAATTTAAGATTATATTCCTTAGAATCCTTAAGAGAAGATCCTGATATAGTAATATGGAGTGAGACCGCATTTGTTCCGAGCGTAGCTTGGCATGAAAAACATCCTAATGATGAAAATACAAGTAAGTTAGTCGAAGAGTTTGTCAACTTTGGATACGAATTAGGAGTTCCTCTATTAACAGGAAACCCAGAGGGTGTATTAGATGATGAAACAAAGCCCGCTATATTAGAAGACGGTAGTTGGAATAGAAAAGATTATAATACTGTAATTTACTTTAATGACGGCAAAATTGAAAATACTTACAGAAAGCAACATCTTGTGCCATTTACAGAACACTTCCCATATGAAAAACAAATGCCTACATTACATGCTATATTATTAGCAAATGATTATAAATGGTGGGAAAAAGGGTATGATCCAGTTGTATTTACAGCTCAAAGAGGAATTACATTCTCAACTCCCATATGCTTTGAAGATGTGTTTGGTGAATTGTCAGCTGACTTTGTAAAAAATGGTGCAAATGTAATTGTTAACATGACAAATGATGGATGGGCTAACTCTGTAGCTAGTGAAATGCAGCATGCTGCTATAGGGATTTATAGGTCGATTGAAAACAGAAGATCAACTATTAGAAGTACTAACAGTGGTATAACATGTTTAGTAGATACTGTAGGTAGAATGATTGATCCTATGGAACCTTTTAAACCAGGATGGAAGATTTATGATGTTCCTGTTTATACAACAGAAGCTAATGGAAACACTTTCTTTACATTAAACCCTAACTTTTTTGCAATAATTGCAAAATACCTTTCAATTGCTTTATTACTTGTTGCTGCAATAATAAAGATTATTAATCGAGGGAAAGATGGCCAATAAAACAGCTTCTATTTGTATCGTTGGTTCTGAGTTAACAAAAGGAATTATTGGAGATAAACATTCTAAATTGCTTTCCAGCGAGCTAAATAAATTAAATATAACTGTAAATCAAATTGCTATTATAAATGATGATGGCTCTATAGAAAACCTTTTACAATCATGGGTCGACACAAACGACATTATAATTGTAACAGGTGGTCTTGGACCAACAAGTGACGATTTAACAAGAAGTGCAATTGCAAATGTTATCAAAAAACCATTAGTTGAAAATAAAGAAGCATATGATAATCTTTACAGATTAGTTGGAGAGAGAATTAAAGGGGCTAATTACAGTCAAGCATTAATTCCTCAAGGCTTTTCTCTTTTAGCAAACCCTTACGGCACAGCTCCAGGATTTATGGGAAGTGTAAAGTCAAATAATGGACAAACAACTATAGTTAGTATGCCAGGTCCCCCTAGAGAATTAAAGCCAATGTTTTTTAACCTTGTATTGCCTAAAATCAAAAAACAAGTTGGTTTGGGGGAAGAGCAAAATACAGAATTATCAACCTTTTTAATTCCAGAGAGCATTTTAGAAGAAGCTTGCAAAAGTTTAAATATTAATAGAGTAAAATGGGGAACGAGATTTCAAGAAAACAAAATTAGTTTATTTGTGTTTGGAGAAAACTCCTCAAGAATGGTTTCAGAGGTTAGAAAATTAATTGGAGAAGAATTAGTTTTAGAAGG
>CAZHNE010000149.1:0-4276 GCA_964533775.1 uncultured Spirochaetaceae bacterium
GTAGCACTGTTTTGAAAAAAGAAATTAACTATGATGATATATTTAAAAGATTAGAAAATGATCCACTAGCAAGTGGGAGGGAAGAGAAGAATATAACTGAAAACATTAAATAATGTTATAAAGTAAAGGTGAATTATAGATACACTAGTAACTAAAACCTTAATAACTGTTAACAATTTATTAGCTTATGCATAAATAAAATATTATATTTGTCTTATCAACTCTTGTAATTTTCTAATGATTTGAATAACATAAAAAAAGTTTAAATGGAAATATCTAGGAGTAGTTTATGGTTAAAGTAGATACCTTATATCTCAGAAAATATAAGAACTTAATTACTCTTGTTGTTTATTTATTATATTAAATCAGTCTTTTTAGGCTGGTTTTTTTTTATGAGGAGAGAATATGTCTAACAACTTTATAGCTAGATCGTTGTGTGTTATTAATGACTTTAGCATTGAAGAGCGAGTTTATCTGTTTGAAAAAGTTACAAAGCTTAAAAAAGCTATGGCAGCTAATGACAAGAAAACAATTGATTCATTTAGAATTAATGACCCTGACTTTGGTATTTATGAAGTTTTCTTAGAAGATTCAACTCGTACTAAAGAATCCTTTAGAAACGCTGCTAAATTTCACCTTACAAAAGTAAGTGAACTTTCAGCATCAAACTCCTCTTTTAATAAGGGAGAAAGTTTTAGCGATACTTTTAATACGCTAGCTGGATACTCTAACTCAATATTTATTATACGTAGTAAAGTAGAAGGAGTTTGTGCTCATTTAGAAAATAAATGTTCTCAATTTGCTCAAAGAAATAACTTAGTTAGAAAACCTTCTTTTATTAATGCCGGAGATGGAAAACACGAACATCCAACACAAGAATTATTAGATGAGTACACATTTTTAGAAGATAATGACTTTTGCTATGATGAAATCCATATAGCTTTGGTAGGAGATTTGTTAAATGGAAGAACAGTTCATTCAAAAGCTAACGGCTTAAAAATCTTCAAAAAGATAAAAATTGATCTTGTTGCTCCTGAAGACTTGGCTATGCCAGAAACTTACATAAATATTATGAAAAATAATGGTTTTGAAGTTAACATATTTAGTTCAATAGAGGATTATTTAAATAGCCCAAACATTGCTACTAAATGGTATTTTACAAGACCTCAATTAGAGAGAATGGGGGAACAAATATTAAAAAGAAGAGAAGAGCTAACAGCTGCAATAACTTTTAGAAAAGAGTTTATAAATAAGTTGCCTTCTAACACAAAGTTTTACCACCCACTACCTCGTCATAAATTAACACCAACAATTCCTACCTTTTTAGATAAAACATCACTTAATGGGTGGGAGAAACAATCAATTAATGGAATGTATGTTAGGATAATATTGCTAGCACTAATAGGCGGAGCTCTTGGTGAGGATTTTGTATCATCGGGTACCGAAGAAACAGAGTATTTAGATGAAGAATATATTTTCAAAGTTGAAACTAGTAAAAAAATTAAAAAGAAAAAAGATTACAGCGAGGGAGTTAATCCTATTGAAAATGGAGTTGTCATTGACCATATATGTAGAGGAGATACTCCTAAAGAAATTAGAGAACATATGGCCTTAATTAGTCAAGTAATTGAATTAGATGATTCAAGAGGTGGTGAATGGGTAAGTGGAGGTTCAGACTCTAAGTTTAAAGGTATTATTTTTAGACCAGGGAGTAAAAACTTTACTAGAAAAGAATTGAAACGACTTGCCGCTATTGCACCAGGATGTACTTTAAATATAATTAAAGATCATAATGTAGTTGAAAAGTATAGAACTACAATGCCCCCTAGAATTTATAATTTTGATAACTTATGCTGTAAAAATGAGGACTGTATATCAAACCCTACTCAAGGAGAGGGTGTTGAAGCTATGTTCTATAGAACAAAAGAACAAACGTTTATTTGTAACTACTGTGGACAAGCCCATAGCTTTAAAGAAATATTTAAATCAATAAAATAAGGAAGTGACGATGAAAACTGTTGAAAAAATTAAAAACGAATTTGGAAATCAATTAGTAGATATAGCTTTAGAATTAGGTGCAATAAAATTGCAAGTAAATAATCCTTTTACATGGGCAAGTGGTTTTAGAATGCCTATTTATAACGATAATAGAAAATTTTTAGCTGATGCAAAAGCAAGAGCTTTAATTGCAACTGCTTTTGAACAAATTGCAACAGCACTAGACTTTAATCCCGACAATATTGCAGGAACTGCAACAGCTGGTATTCCTCATGCAACAACATTAGCAGATAAAATGGGTAAAAGCTTAACATACGTTCGATCAACCTCTAAAGATCATGGAATGAATCAGAAGATTGAAGGACTAGGTAGCTCAGGTAGCTATGAAGGAGCTAAGGTATTATTAATTGAAGATTTAATTTCGACAGGAGGCTCTTCTATTAAAGCAGTTAAAGCAATTGTTGATGCAGATGGACTTTGTCCATATACATTAGCAATATTCACTTATGGTCTAGATGCATCACTTGATGCCTTTAATTCATTAGACCCTGCTTGTGAAGCCATTACAATTTTAGATTATGATACAATGGTTAAAAGAGCGTTAAGAATAAAGTATATTAATGAAGAAGATGCTGATGCTCTTAGAGAATGGCGAGAGGCTCCATTTGAGTGGGGAATAAATCGTGGTTTTGATAAAATAGAAAGTAGGTGAAGAGATGAATTATATTGAAAAGTTAGAAGCAAGTGCTAAACATGTTAAAAACATAACATGCATGGGATTAGATCCAATAGTTGATGTGTTACCAGAGTCTGATAATGGTGTTAGAGAAATGTTAAATGATTACTTTTACACTCTCTTTAGAAGAATGACCCTATCAGGATTGTTTCCTTCAGCATTTAAACCAAACATTGGTTACTATCAAGCTCTAGATAAGCCAAGAGAAGAAAACTTTGAAGGCTCTTTAGCCCTTGTTGATATATTAGACTTATTAGATAATTTCTTTCCTTCCATTCCAGTAATTTTAGATTCAAAAAGAGGTGATATAGCAAGAAGTAGTTTAAACTACGCTATAGAAGCTTTTGATTGCTGGTCTTGCGACGCAACAACAGTATCTCCATATATGGGAAGTGATTCAGTTTCTCCTTTTCAGGTAGAAAATAAGGGATTATATATTCTTAACAGAACAAGTAACCCAGGTGGAAAAGATTTACAAAACTTAATTTGCGACGGGAAAGATCCTCTTTACCTTGAAGTTAGTAAGAAAATAGTTGAGTGGAGTAAAAAAGAAATAGGAATAGGCGCTGTTGTAGGTGCAACATCAATGAAAGAACTTTCCGATATCGCAAAATACTATAGTGATAAAAATATTCCAATGTTAATTCCTGGAGTAGGTTCACAAGGTGGTAGTGCAACAAAAGTAATAGATAGTTTAAAAGAAGCTAATTACCCATTACACCTTGCAAGAATTAATAGCTCAAGCGGATTAACTCATCCTTGGAAGAAGGATCATGCTCCAGAAGATTGGCTTGATTTATGTATTAGTAATATTAGAGAATTAATAGAAGAGACAACAATATAGAATATGAAAAAAACCTTATTTGAAACCCTAAGTAGAAATCACTGTAAAGAAGATGCTCCATTATATTTATCAACTGTAAGTGGTGTAATTACTACTAATAAACAATTAATAAACTTTGTCGACAAAAATGTTAAAGAAATTGACATTATTACAACCAAAAGTTATCAAGTTACTCCAAATCCTGGCAACAGAGAACCTATAATCTGTGAAACAGAATTAGGTAACTTTGGTAACTCTGTTGGCCTTAAAAACCCTGGGTTAGAAGTGGCGATAAAAGATGTTAAAGCATTAAGAGAAGAAAACCTTGAAGCCTTTTTAAATGTAAGTGTTTCTGCAAGTACAATAGAAGACTTTATAACTCTGTGTAAGGCGTTTAATACACTAGCTGATTCAATTGAATTAAACTTCTCTTGCCCACATGCTGCAGAAGGCTTTGGTGCTTCAATAGGTTGTGATTTAAATGTAGCAAGTACTTATGTAAGAGAAATAAAAAACTCTATAAAAGACTTTAAAAGTCTTCTCTTTATAAAGTTAACACCTAATGTTGAAAACATTGGAGAGATAGCTAGAGAGTGTGTTAAAAATGGAGCTGATGGTATTGTTGCAATTAATACTGTGGGACCAGTTGTACACGTTGATCCAGTGGCTAAAAAACCAATTTTACAAAACTCTCTTGGTGGAAAAGGTGGTAAAAGTGG
>CAZHNE010000150.1:0-2293 GCA_964533775.1 uncultured Spirochaetaceae bacterium
TCCATTTATCGTATCCACCTTGACCTTCAATTTGGAAAATATCAGGCATTTGATCAGAGTTTGCTTTTGCAGTCATTGCTCCACCGTAGTCAGCTCCCCCACCTAGTGATTCAATTTCTACAGTAACGCCATCTGTTTCAGCTGAATATTCAGCTGCATAAGCATCAAGAGCATCTTTAATCTCAACTTTAAGTTGGAACATTTTTACTGTTTTTTCACCAGTGCTTTCAACTTGACCAGCTGCAAACACACTACCTGTGATAAAAGTAAACACTACTAAAAGTGCTAACATTTTTGAAAAATTCTTTTTCATTTTTTTCTCCTTTTCGAAAATTTTTTCTACTCCGTAACACTACTTTAATTAATAGGTGTTACGAAACATCTACTACAAAGTATAACACTGTTTTTATGTATGTCAACCAATTTATCATTTTTTTTATAGTTTGCATAAATATACAGATAACTAGCAGTTAGTATGAAATTTATACTTGACCCAAGCTTTTATTGGCTACTATAACTTTTCTTCTTGGCATTTTAACAACTCTTTGCTTGTCTAACTCCCAAACTCTACAGTAGGTATACATTCCTACACCTAGTAATATCCAAGATCCAACAATTAGCCATTCTTCAAAAACTAGAAAGGAAGGTAAAGAAGGAATTAAGTATAAAGAAAAAACAATTCCAGACATTACAACCGCAATTGTACCTACTAGTTTTCCATTTTTAACTTTATATTTCCTAACCATATTTGGCTCATTTTTTCTAAGAACTAGAAACGAAAGAGAGACTATAAAATAAGCAACAACAACGCTTATACCGCCTGCGTTAGCAATCCAAAGCAATGCTTTTCTACCTAGTAAAGGGGCTAAAGAACTAATCAAGCCTATAAAGAAAATAGCGTTTGCAGGGGTTTTATGTTTTTTGTTAACTTTTGCAAAAAAGCTTGGCAACATTTTTGATTCAGCCATTGCTTGTATAGCTCTTGATCCAGCCATCAAAAAAGAGTTCCAACTAGAAACTATCCCAGCTAACCCGCCAATAATTAGTATATTAGCTGCTACTTGGCTATTTCCAAATACAATTTTCATAGCGTCCGCAGTAGTTAAATTTGAATTAGCTATTTGAGTAGAAGTCATAGCGTAGGAAACTGCCCAAATAATTAAAATATTCCAAGCAACTGCAAAGAATATAGAAGCTAGCATAACTCTACCAACTTTTTTAAATGGTATATTAATTTCACCAGCGGCTTGAGGTATTACATCAAATCCAACAAAAAAGAATGGAGTTAAAACTAATATTTTCAATATTCCTCCAAATCCATTTGTTAAAGCTGGTTGTAAATTGCTCACATCACCTGAAAGGGCACTTTTTGAAGCAAGAGCTATTCCAACACTTGCTAAAATTATAACAAGAACTGTTTGTAAATTAGCTGCTACTTTTATGCCTAAATAGTTTGTTATTGTAACTAAAATAGATCCAACTACACCAACTAAAACCCAAGTAAAGTTAACATCGTAGCCAGCTATTGTGTACATATAGCCTTTAGAAAAATTAGGAAACAGAAACTCTAATATAGTAGGCAGTGCCACTGCTTCAAACATTACAACAGTGATGTATCCAAAAATAATTGCCCAGGTACATATAAAAGAAACATTGTTCCCCATGGCTCTTTTACTAAATAAATGCTCGCCACCGTTTTGAGGCATCGCAGATGTAAGTTCAGCATATGTTAAAGCAATAAAATAAATCATTATACCACCTATAGCAAATGCTGTCATTGCCCCGAATGTGCCAGCACCTAATATCCAGTCGCCAGATTGTACTACCCAACCCCAACCAATCATTGCCCCAAAAGCCAAAACTAATATATCACTTTTTCCTAGAATTCGTTTAAATTTCTTCTTAGACATGCGTCGCTCCTTATATTTAAGAAATTAAAGATTTTAATATAAGCGAATAGTGCAATTTTTATCTTAAGTGATTTTGAAAGACTGGTTAAACTATTATTTTAAAGAGTCCACACTGCATTTTAAACAATGAAGCACCAAATTCTTAAATATAAGAATTAAGTCTTTTAATCTTTTTATAAAGCTCAACCAATAAATTGTTAGCAACAAGTTTATCTATTTATTTTTTACTTGTCACAATGGAGTGCTAAACTAAATATACCCTTAAAGACTTTTGTTTTTAGTAATAACTAATAACATCAAATCATATTATATTCTGCTATCAAAAGATTTTTGCATTTAACAAAAACACAACAAACAAAGAAAGTATTAACTCTTAATTAATA
>CAZHNE010000150.1:2393-4266 GCA_964533775.1 uncultured Spirochaetaceae bacterium
AACACTGTCATCTTTAATTAAAAATGGTTTTAAATCTTGATAAACGTAACATTCAGCTAATGAATATATACTAGGAGCTATAATCTTTTCTTGCTCTTTATTGACCTTAATTTTAATTGCTTCATATAAGTTTTCTTTATTAACACATTCAAGTTTCACCATAATACACCTTCACTATTTGTAATTTACTTAAATACACCACCACAATTACTCCCTTACAATAGTTTTCATTCAACAAGTCAGTTAACAAAAACTAAAATAATCCTTAAGTAGATGGTTTCTCTATTGGAGTCTAATTTATTTTTATAAAAAAGAAAATTCAAAAAATATATTTATTGCTTTATATATTTATTTTTTATATACTAACATTCATGGAACCAAACAATGTATTATTCGCTTTTAGCTTGACTATTTTGGCCGGACTTGCAACGGGTATCGGATCTCTAATGGCCTTTTTTTCGAAGAAGTTTAACCCTAAATTTCTTGCAGCTGCCTTAGGGTTTTCTGCAGGGGTCATGTTATATGTTGCCATGATTGAAATGTTTGTTAAAGCGAGAGATAGTCTCGAACTTGCTCTAGGGGCAAAACAAGGTTATGCAGCAACTGTTGGTGCTTTTTTTCTAGGTATAGGAATTATTGCTCTCATAGATAAGCTTGTCCCTAACCATGGCAACCCCCATGAAATGAGTTTTCGTCCAGAAGATTGTATATCCGAAGAATGTAAAAAAAGACAAGAAGAAATGGGTGATAAAAAACTCATGAGAATGGGACTTTTTAGTGCTTTAGCTATTGCAATTCATAACTTCCCAGAAGGATTAGCAACATTTATGGCAGCTCTTTCTGACCCTCAACTAGGTATAAGTATTGCGGTTGCTATTGCTATTCATAACATTCCTGAAGGTGTGGCTGTTTCTGTTCCAGTTTATTTTGCAACAAAAAGTAAGAAAAAAGCATTTTGGCTTTCATTTGCTTCAGGTTTAAGTGAGCCCATAGGTGCCTTAATTGGTTACTTCCTCCTTAGACAATACTTTAATGATTTTACATTTGGAATTATCTTTGCTGCTGTTGCTGGTATAATGGTATATATTTCACTAGATGAGTTATTACCTACAGCTGAGGAATATGGCGAACACCACATTGCAATTGCTGGGGTTGTATCTGGAATGGCATTGATGGCACTTTCTCTTATACTAATGGCATAAATAATTAACAGTTTGCTGTATTTCTTTTACTTATATGAATAATAGATATAGCAAACTTAGTAGTTAATCTTATTTTCAGTCTTAAAGTAGTAGTGTTAGATATATATGGCTTCTTTTATAATTGAATATATTATTTTCATACCCTTAGATGTTGGATGCAGTCCGTCCTCTACAATACCATCATCTTTGCTAATATTGTAAGAAAACAAATCTATAAGCTTTACCCTTTCATTTTTCCCTCTTAAACAATCTTTTATAGCTTGAGCCATATCTTTTTGTGTCCAACCTTGAGAATTTAACTCATCGAGACCATAATCAATTCTTTGTAGTGGTGTACAAAAATAAATATCACTTTTAGGAAAGTTCTCAACCATTTGTGAAACTAGTAGATTGTAAGATTGCTTAAAGGTGTCAAAATCTGCTTGATCTTTATCTTGTCCAAAATCATTTGTACCACCAAAAACAATAATTATATCTCCATCTAATATCGACTGCCTTTCTTTTGAAATAAAAGCAGACCAAAATGGACGTTCAAAACCTGTTTTACTAATTCTACTACCTGAATAAGAACCGTTAACAGAAAGCTTTAATGGTGTATTGTTTTCTAGCAATTTCCACCAAGTCTTCTCAACTGAATCAACATCGTATCCCTCTCTAGGGTAAAAACAATC
>CAZHNE010000151.1:0-4210 GCA_964533775.1 uncultured Spirochaetaceae bacterium
TTAAAGATTTGGTATAGTACAAAAATAAAGAGGACAAAAATGAATATTGCATTAGTTGGATATGGAAAAATGGGGAATATGATAAACACTCTTGTATCAGATAGAGATACAGTTGTTTCGATTATCGATCCATTTAGCAAAAGTGATAAAGTTAGTGCTAGAGAATTATCAATAGACAATCTAAACAATGCAGAAGTTGTAATTGATTTCTCGCATCCTTCATCTATTGAAGAAAATATTAAGTTTTATATTGAAAATAGTATTCCTTGTGTAATTGGAACTACAGGTTGGTATGAAAAAATTGATGAGTTAAAAGATTTAGCAAGTAAATACCCTAGAAGTAGTTTAATTTACAGTGGAAACTTTTCTATTGGAGTTGCTGTTTTTAGAGAAATAGTAAAATTTGCTTCTTCTGTATTATCTAGTACTTCATTGTATGATGTGTTTCTTAATGAAATTCACCACAAAGAAAAGGCTGATTCTCCTTCTGGAACAAGTTTATTATTAGCTGAAGCTGTAAGAGATAACTTTGAAGGAAAAGATACTATTGTTAGTGAAGAGCTAAATAGGAAAATTAAAGAAAATGAAATTCACTGTTCTTCAACAAGAGGCGGATACGTTACAGGAACTCATAGAGTAGTTTTTGATTCTCTCGTTGATAGTATTGAATTGGTACATATAGCAAAAAACAGAGAAGGGTTTGCCAAAGGCTCATTAGTTGCAGCTTCATGGGTAAAGAATAAAAAAGGTTTTTATAACTTAGACGACTTAGTTAACACCTTGACAAATAGGTAGGAGAAAAAAATGGATATTAGTAGATATTATGGAGTGCATACAGCTTTAGTAACACCTTTTACAAAAACAGATAATTTAGATACAGATGCTTTTAAAGAGCTTATTGATTATCAAATTAATAATGGAGTTAGTGGTCTTGTTCCTTGTGGAACTACAGGAGAAAGTCCAACATTATCTCACGATGAACACGATAGAGTTATTCAATTAACTGTTGAATATACAAATGGAAGAGTGCCTGTTATAGCAGGAACAGGAAGTAACGCAACAAGTGAAGCAATTAGACTTTCAAAACATGCTCAATGTGTTGGTGCGGATGCTGTTTTACTTGTTAACCCATATTATAATAAACCTACTCAAAAAGGTTTGTATTTACACTTTAAAGCTATTGCTGATAGTTTAGATATTCCTTGTATTGTATATAATATTGCAGGAAGAACTGGGGTTAATGTAGAAACAGAGACTTTAGTAGCTTTAGCTAATGACTGCGAAAATATAGTAGCAGTAAAAGAAGCAAGTGGTAACATTGTTCAAATGGCAGATGTTGTTAATAAAACTCCATCTGACTTTGTTGTTTTAAGTGGTGATGATAATATGTGTCTTGATCTAATTGAAAAAGGTGGACATGGTGTTATATCAGTTGCCGCTAATTTATTTCCAAGACAAATGAGCCAAATGGTAAGTTTTGCTTTAAATGGTAAAATGGATGAAGCTAGGGCAATGGAGAAAACTTTATCAACCTTTTTTAAAGCTTGTTTTCTTGAAACAAACCCTATTCCAATTAAAACAGCTTTAGCTCGTTATAAATATTGTATAGAAAGTTTTAGATTACCTTTGTGTACTTTAGAAAGTGATGAACATAGAGCACAATTATATAGTGTATTAGATGAATTAAGTAAAAACCCAAGTTTTGATAACTATTGGGCAAGGAGTTAAAACAAAATGGCGAAGATAAATAATAATTTTAGTAAATTAGCAGCAGGCTATTTATTCCCTGAAATTGCAAGAAGAAGTAATGCTTTTTTAAAAGATAACCCTGGTGTTGAGTTAATGAAATTAGGGATTGGAAATACAACAGAAGCTTTACCACCTACCATTGTTCAAGCTATGAAAGATAAATTAGATTTATTGTCAGATAGAAGTACATATTCAGGATATGGTGATGAGCAAGGAGACACATCTCTTAGAGTTGCTTTAAGTGAATATTATAAAAAATATGGTGTAGAGTTAAGTGAAACTGAATTCTTTATTAGTGATGGTGCTAAAGCAGATGCTGCAAATATACAAGAACTTTTTAGCCTCGAGAGTGTAGTAGCATTTCAAGATCCAGCTTATCCAGTTTATGTTGATTCTAATGTTGTGGCAGGAAGAACCCCGGGTTATGACAAATCAGTTCAAGGATATGAGAACTTTGTTTATTTACCTTGCACAAGTGAAAATAATTTTATTCCACAAGTGCCTACTAAAAAGGTAGATTTAATTTATTTATGTTCTCCTAACAATCCAACTGGAGCTGTAATGAATCACCAGCAATTAAAAGAATTTGTAGATTATGCTAATGAAAATAAAGCTGTTATTGTTTTTGACAGTGCTTACAGTGAATATGTTAAAGATCCTTCTTTACCTAGAAGTATTTATGAGGTTGAAGGAGCAAAGAGTTGTTGTATTGAAATCAATAGCTTTAGTAAAAATGCCGGATTTACTGGAGTTCGCTTAGGTTGGACAATTGTACCAAAACAGCTCGTTTGCCAAGATAGTGAGCCTGGAGTTATAAACTCTATGTGGAATAGAAGACAATGTACATTTTTTAATGGAGCTTCAAATGTTGCTCAAGCTGGTGGCTTAAGTGCTTTAAGTGGAGAAGGATTAAAAGAATGTAGAGATTTAGTGGACTATTACATGGGTAATGCCAAAATAATTAAAGATGGTTTAGAAAGCTTAAACATTGTTTGTTATGGAGGTGAAAACTCTCCTTATATTTGGGCAAAAACTCCAAATAATTTAACAAGTTGGGAGTTTTTTGATTTTTTACTAAAAAAGTGTCACGTTGTTGCTACTCCTGGTAGTGGTTTTGGACCAGCAGGAGAAGGATATATTAGAGTTTCCTCTTATGGTCATAGAGAAAATATTGAAAAAGCTATAAGATCAATCAAGGAGAATTATAAAGATGCCAATTAAAACAGTACCGTTAGGAGAAGAAAAACTTTCTTCTCTAATTAAAGATATTCCAACACCTTTTTATCTCTACGATGAAAAAGCTATTATTGAAAATGCTAAAAAGTTTTACGAGATATTTTCTTGGGCTCCCAATTTTATTAACTACTTTGCAGTTAAAGCTTGTCCTAATCCAACTATAATGAAGAGATTGTTTGAAATAGGATATGGAGCAGATTGTTCTTCTTTACCTGAGCTTGTTTTATCAAAAGCATGTGGCTTAGAAGGGAATAAAATTATGATGACAAGTAATAATACTCCAGAGGACGAATTTAAATATGCTCATGAAATAAATGCAATTATTAACCTTGATGATATTACCCATATTGAAGCTCTTGAAGAAGCTATTGGAGAAGTCCCAGAAACAATTTGTTTTAGATATAACCCTGGCAAAGAGAGAACTGGTAATGCTATTATTGGTAACCCTGTAGAAGCTAAATACGGTGTTACTAGCAGCCAAGTAGTAGATTGTTATAGAATTATGAAAGAGAAGGGTGTAAAGCGCTTTGGTCTTCATACAATGGTTGCTTCTAATGAATTAGAGGGTGATTACATTGTAGAAACAGCTAGAATGATTTTTGCCTTATGTAAAAGAATTTATGATGAAGCAGGAGTAAAGATAGATTTTGTTGATTTAGGTGGTGGAGTAGGTATTCCATACAAAGAAGAACAAGATTCTATGGATTTACAATATGTAAGTGATAAAATTAAAGAACTATATCAAACTATGATAGTGGACGAAAACTTAGATCCTGTAGAAATATCATTTGAACTAGGAAGATATATTTTAGGCCCTTATGGTTATTTAGTTAGTAAAGTCCGCCATGTAACTGAGAAGTACAAAGATTATGTAGGTCTCGATGCTTCAATGGCTGATTTAATGCGACCTGCCTTATATGGTGCGTATCATCATATAACAGTTTTAAACAAGAATGGTCCTAAAAAGCTTTATGATGTTACAGGTAGCTTGTGTGAAAATAATGATAAGTTTGCTATTGATAGAGAATTACCAGAAGTTGAAAAAGGAGATATTTTTGTAATACATGATACTGGTGCACATGGTCATGCTATGGGATTTAATTATAATGCTAAGCTTAGACCAGCTGAATATCTATTGACAACTGACTCTAAAATTGAAATGATTAGAAGAGAACAAACAATGGATGATTATTTTTCGACCCTTAAATTTGACAAAGCGGAGGTT
>CAZHNE010000152.1:0-4195 GCA_964533775.1 uncultured Spirochaetaceae bacterium
GAATCTTTTCTTTTTTATTAGAGATTTATGCAAATTAATGCCTCATTCGTTACTAAAACAACAACTTTTGATAATAATTAAAAAATATTATTAATATAAATATGTTTGTAAAAGTTTGACTTTTCTAAAATACCCCCTTACATTTGACAAATGTTATATGCTATAATATTTACAAATATAATTAATGATAAGGACTTAAAATGCTAATATCTCCAAAATCAACAGAAACAAAATCTACACAAATCGCAAACAAACTTGAAGAGATGATTTTATCAAAAAAATATAGAGCTGGTGAATCTTTACCAAGTCAACAAAAATTAGCTAAACAGTTTTCAGCTTCTAGCAGATCTGTAAGAGAAGCTTTTAAAAACTTAGAAGCAAAAGGGCTAATTCAAGTTAGCCAAGGGAAAAGAGCTTTAGTTAAAAGTAATAACTTAGATCAATTTGTAGAATCCCTTTCAATGTCCATGCTCTCAAAACAAGTTCCTGATAAAAAACTATTAACAGATCTAATGCAGGTTAGAACAACAATTGAAGTATCTGCGACTAGAGAATTATCTAGAAGCCCTTCTAGAATGCTTATAGTAAAATCTTTAGGCCGTTGTGTTAAAAAAATGGAAAATACTATTCCAATCCTTGAAGAAAACCCAAAAGATGTTGAAGCTTTAACAAAATTTAAACAAAGCGATTTTGAATTTCATACTACTCTTATCAAATCTAATGATAATATTATTTTAAACTCGATTTATGAAAACTTATCTCCGCAACTATATGCTGCCTTAGACAGAGTAAAAGAAACACTTGCTGATAAAAAAAAGAAAGTCAACGAATATAGTTATTTAGTAGACGCTTTAGAAAATGGTCAGACTGACTTGGCTGTTGCTTTAACCTTAGTAAACTTAACAAATATTTCAGATAAAGTTGATGATTTAAACCTATAATACTTTTATTTTACTTGCTTATTTATAAAACAAATACGTCTCGATTCTTTAAAAAAGAAAAGAAGCGTATTTTTTATATATTAAAATATAACTATTCCTAAATGTTCTACCAGTATCTTTGTTCCAATAAGAATTAAAATTAAGCCGCCAACTATTTCAGCACTCTTTCCAAGTTTTGAACTAAACCTAAAGCCAAGAAATACTCCAACAAACGAAAATATAAAAGTTATTATCCCAATAACAATAATAGAAAACAATATATTTACTTGCGGTAGAAATGCAAATGTTACACCTATAGCTAGAGCATCTATGCTTGTTGCTACTGCTAAAAATAACAAATTATTCATATCTAGCAAATCTGTAGTACAACATTTGGTCTTGTCGTGTTTTATTGCATCAATAATTGTTTTTATACCAATTGCAGAAAGAAGCCCAAATGCAATCCAATGATCAAAGGCTACAACATATTTAGAGAATGATTTTGCCAATAACCAACCTAACAGCGGCATTAATAATTGAAAGCCCCCAAAGAACAATCCAACAATAACGCTATCTTTATAACTAACTTTTGATAAGCACAAGCCTTTGCTTATTGATGCAGCAAAAGCATCCATTGAAAGAGCTACTGCTATAAAAACTAATTCTAAATTATTCATTTTTTTCCCTGTATTTATATAAAGACAAACCTTTATTTTATAAAAGTATAGCAAAAAACATTAGTTTTAAATATAAGCAAAATCTAAAGTACTCAAATATTGTTTTATCTTTTTTTATAAAAAAAATTTAATCGTACCGTTTTTTCTGTATTTACAATCTTTTTATGGTATAATTATAATAAATTCAATATGGAGGTTGCACATGAAAAGATGTTCAATCATTATACATAGTGTAAGCGGTAACTGTTTTATAATGGGACAGTATATGCAAGAATTATTAATTGAAAGAAGCTGTGATGCTAGGCTTTATAGAGTCTCTGATGAAGACTTACATATTTGGGCAAATAAACTAGAAACAGTAAATGACTTTATAGAAGATATATTAGCTTTACCGATTGCTAACTCATCAACTCTTAAAAAGAGTGAAATGATTATTTTAGGTTGCCCTACCTTATTTGGTAATGTAAGTGCTGAAATGAAATCTTTTTTAGATTCTACTTATGAACTTTCTGAAACTAGAGAATTAGAGTCTAAATTTTTTACAAGCTTTACTAGCTGTACTCACTCTACTTGTGAAGGGGCACACGCTATTGATTCTATGCTTTTATGGGCACAAAATATGGGAATGCTTCACATTCCTTTTGGGGTACATACAGAAATTAATTCTCACAACCAACCAGCTGCTGGAATAGTTCACTTAGCTGGAAAAGAGAATATGATTAGACCAAGTCAAAAGCTTGGCGAAGTAATGGCGGTTTATGCCGATACATTAGCAGCTTATATTCAAGAATAATCATCTTATTAAGTAATTGAAGGCTATCATGATTTGAGACGAGTTTCGTTTCATATACTTGATAGCCTTTTTTTATTTATTAAATATAAAATTAAAAACTCTTTTGAAAAATCGTGATACACATCCTTTAGAAAATCTTTGCTTATAATCCAAAGTTGCACTTTCTATTGAAACATTTTGAGAACCGCTCATATTTTTTAAATTATCCCAATGTCTAACAATCCAAATATAGAGATCCCCTTCTGTATTGCCTGGAAAAGAAGAAAGCAAGTTTAGATTTCTGCATTCTTTAATAATTGGGAGATAAACAGTTTTATACCAATTTACAACAGCTTTTTCAAAAGGAATTTCTTTTTCTTCTGTTTCATTCATATAATACTTATGGACTTTAATATGATTTATTACTTCCGGATACATACCTGAGAATGAAAAAACAATTTCATCTATAGGGATTAAATCTTTAAAATTGTATTGATCTAAAAACTCTTTTCTCTCAAAATCTACAACTTCTTTCCTTAACTCCCTCATAGTCATGCCTTGCTTTAAAGTAATTTGTGAATCTAATTCTACTACTTCAGCATCAATAAATTCAGCACCTTTGCTTTTCGCTACAGATACCCTATGATTTCCATCTCGAACAAAATACCATTCTCCAAGCTTATAAACATCAATTGATGGTAAATTAATATATTGTAAATGTGCTTTATCTATACTTTTCCATCTTTCTTTTAACATGTCTTTTTTAGGATAAAAAGCATTTGAAAAATCTCTCGATCTTCCTTCACTTCCTATAATGTTTTTTATGGGTATACTTTGATGCCCTAAATAAGACTCGCCTCTAGGTTTAATTAACTCAGTTACTTCATACAAAGATAATAGGTCCGCTTTTTCCCATTTTAGTTTTGATAAAACAGTTTGCATTCTTGCTCTATTTTTAGCTTTTTCAAAATCATCTTCAGCTTGTGAAGAAAAACTAAAACCATCCATATTATTTACCTACCTCTTTGGCTTTTCATTACCAAGATCTTTATCGTCCAATACATATGACTGATATACATTAATAATCTTTGTTCGTCCATATACTACTTTTCTTTTTGCATTAGAATCGATTAAATGTACGTGTCCATGCAACAAATATTTTGGCTTAAAAAACTCTATAAAGGTTAATAAGCTAGAAAATCCCCTGTGGCAACGATCTGTATCGTCATTATAGCCTAACGGGGGTGCATGTGTTAATAATATATCTACACATCGGCCATATCTTATTCTATTAAACAACAGTCTGGGAATAAGTTTCCAAATTCTTCGTCTCATTTGGAACTCAGTATATTGACTTTGCCCATTATTGTACTTAAAAGATCCCCCAAGACCTGCAATTATTAAACCCGTTTTATTATCTCTATATACTTTACCATCAATACACTCACCGCCGTAAGGAGCTGAATAATCCATAGAAGTATCCCCTGAATGAAGAGGTTGATTAGACTTCATATACCTATTAAAACTTTCTGTTTTATGATTTCCAAACACAAACAAAAGAGGTTTATTTAATGCTGAAATAATAAATTCATAATAAGATATAGGTAAATCTCCTGCGGATATTACTAAATCAATGTCTTTAAAATGACTTTTAACATTTTGTGAATATATTAGTCTATCTTTATCATCAGAAATACATAAAATCCTCATTTTTTACCTCTTTAGTTACTTATATTACATTATTTTATATTATTTTTATAGATAATAATCTTCTATCAAATCAAAATCATGAAAAAAACCTATCCTTTCTATCCTTCTATAGTCTC
>CAZHNE010000153.1:0-4190 GCA_964533775.1 uncultured Spirochaetaceae bacterium
AACTATTCTCCTTTATCGAATTGTTTACTTGCCCTAACACTTTATTTTATTAAGCTAAAGTTATCAATAGAAAATGTTTAAAAACAGTAAAGTTTTAAATACTCCCCTCCCCATTTTTTTTAACGCTCTGTTATATGCATAAATTGGATAGAGATATTTAGAAAACTTCTTTTTAAGTGAAAAGAATTTAGAAAATGGCACTCACCATATTTTATTCCCGATTCATTATTGTTTTAAAATACGGATCAAAAGGTAATAGAGCTTTATTAAACTAAAAATAGCTGCTTATTGATTTATCATGCTGGATTAAATCAAAGAATTCTTTACGATCTAAATTAATCCCTGAAGTAGCTAATCTTTCACCTCTTTCATCATAAATGCGATTAATAAGTTTCTTTTTTTCATTTTTTTCTCCAAAATGAAAGAATCTATGGCAAGTAGGACATAATATCAACACATTAGCATATACATCTAAATTTTTAGTAAATTCACTTTGCATTTTTAAAGGTATAATATGATGGCCCTCTACATATGGTTTATGATTTCTTTCTGCAATGAAGGTTTTATGGTTTTTGTCTATTTCACATTGGTAGCAAACCATCCTTTCAGCTTGGCTTATTAAAATTCTATCTCTATTATGTGTGTATCTCTCTCTTACATAACTTTCAGTGGGTACATCTTGCGGTGCATCAAATAGAGTTTTTTTAGCTTGTAACTTTTCGAAATAATTACCTTCAGCAAATTCCATATATCTATGAAGACCTGCCGAATACATTTGGTGTCCATCTTTATCCAATCTAATAAACTCATCATTACTTTTTAGTAACTTTTCAATTTTTCTTAACTGAGAAAAAGAATCTATTCTATAAATACTTGAAATATTATCATATGAAATTTCTTTTAATAACTTATTTATTTTATTCAATGCATCTAAATAATGATTTACACTGGTGGCAGAGAGAAAACCCCCTGATTTTTTACGATAAACAGAACTTAAGTATTTTTGATAATAATCTATATACATATTTTGTTAAGTATCCTTTATAAAACCCTTATTTTAATATCCTAACACACCCTTAATGAAAATCAAAAATAATAATATTTAGATTTCTCATTAACCTTGTGTTATTAATTGAAAAGGAAAATTCATATAATATTCTTATTTGGTTTTACAATAGCAGCAACATAAAGAAAGCCAGGACTTTTAAATCCTGGCTTTCTCTTTAATTAAATATTTCAGTTTATAATTGTTCTAGTAAGTTAATTACAATTGCTGCAGAGTTATCTGCTGCTTTTTGTCCAAAATCATCCATAGATTCACGTGCTATACCATCAGCCTTATCAGACATACAACGAATAACTACAAAAGGAACTTCATACCTGAAAGCTATTAAAGCAACAGCAGCTCCTTCCATCTCTGTAGCATAAGAATCAAATTTAGTTCTCAACTCCTCTACATACCATTGGCTAGAAACAAACTGATCTCCTGTAGCAATATTTCCTTTAAAAGTGTTTTCACTACCAACAACAGAAACAGCAGAGTTATATGCAGCTTCAATTAAAGATGAATCTGCAGGAATTCTTCCATTAACAGTTCCCCTATTTTCTCTCCACACAAAACCTTCATCTGTAATTGTTCCATAGTCATGAACTACAAGATCAGTTGAAATAACTACATCTAAAACTTCAGTTTCATCAGCTACACCTCCTGCAATTCCTGTAAAAATAATAGACTCAACATTATACTCATTAATTAATGTAGCAGCTCCTGCAGAAGCGAGGATTTTACCTACACCACCTTTAACTAATACAACATCCTTATTACCTAGCTTTCCAACATGATAATCATTACCACCAATTGTATCGGTATAATCAATAGTTGCTGTATCTACAAGCAGTTGCATTTCACTAGACATAGCTGAAATAATACCAATACGAGATTTCGTTTGATCTGTAACAGATGTTGTTGTACAACTTGTTAACGTCAAAACAAAGACTAAAAAAATACTTAAGACACTAAGAGTTTTTTTTCTTTTTACCATTAGGGGCTCTCCTTAAATAAAACTTATTATTATTTTAACTGTTTAGAATCTAATTTGCTAGACAGAAAAAAGAACTAACTTCATTTTAGTAAATAATTTCAAGTTAATAGTATTTTTTAGACTTAAATGTTTAGATTTTAATTTTTTTTAAGTTGGGATAGATATATTTGAGAGACAAAACTTTAGTATTTAGAGCATTTATAACTGTTAGTTTTTCTAAATAATTGGTTTAAATAAAGGATAGGTTTAACTCTTTTTTATGACAATTCTTGACTTAATTTGTTTTTAAAAAACACTCATGAATCAAGTCTCTCTGGGATTGTTTGTGTTTATACATATTTTTATCTGTTTTCTCTATTGCTTTACTTATATCACCATCAATGTTTTTAACGTAATAATAAGAGCCAATGGCCATCCCACAATCATTCTCATTAGGAGTAAATTTGTTTTCCAGGTTTCTAACTATCTTAGTAAACTCCTCTTTACTTGTATCCATTAAAATTGATATAAATTCATCTCCACCTATTCTGTATAATTTACTATCATCTGGTAAAGATTGCTTTAGTGAAGAAGATAATTTAACTAGTAACTCATCACCAGATTTGTGCCCATACATATCATTAATTATTTTTAAACCATTAACATCGGTAAGGATTATACCACAAGAATAAAGATCTGGAGCTTCGTTTTCAATAAACATTTCATATGCATTTCTGTTTTCAACTAAAGTTGCAACATCAACGTAAGCCAACTTTTTAAGAAGTTGTGCTTCGTACTCTTCTGTATTTTTTTCAATTAAATTACCAATACTTTTATAAATAAAAATAGTAGCTGCTATGGCCATGCCTGCGTGCATAATTGAAACATTTCCAACTGGAACTCTCAATATTAAACAGACCTCATCAATTACTATTGAAACTAAAATACTTAAAAGAGCTAAAATACAGGATAAAAGCGACTTGTTTCCACCCTTAAACAACTTTATTGCAAATGCTAGTACTAAAAGCATAAATACTAAAATAAGAATTCCTATTAACCCTAAAAAATTAGTATACATAATTCCTAAATATGAAAAGATTGAAATAGGTATATAGAGGAACAATATTAATAAAGCAAACCTTTTTAATATTTTTATTTCACCAATTTCTGTATAATTTGTTTTAATATAGAACCATGTGCAAAAAGGTAAGGAAAACATAGCAAAAAAACTTATTATCATAGGAGCTGTGGGATTTGTTATTCCTACTAATTGTCTAGAAGAGGATTGACAGAAAACCCAACTTCCAAAACAAATAAGTATTAAGGATAACGAAAACAAAAAAGCGCTTCCAACTGTTCGGCTAAAAAAGATTATGTTACCTAAAAAGAGTAACCCCGCAGCAATTAGCACAACACCAAAAAATAGTGATGCAAAATTATAGTCAAAGTTTTCTATCAACAAGTAACCTTTACTTCCTGTATAGATAGGATATACATTTTTTGAAAAAGGATTGTTATTAGGACAAAAAAGACTTATTTTGATTTGCTTGTTATTGCTATCAGGGGGAACTTTTATAAAATGAGCATAACCCCCTCCATAGTCTTTAGCTCCTTCTTTATAGAAATTGTAAACTTCTTCATTATCTATTTCTACTTTGACACTGTTTCCAGGGGTTCTAAAAGAAATAAAGGGATGAACATCTGTTTTATCCTCAGGCAAAGTCCCAACAAGTGCTATATCTTTATTCATTGTAGATGACTGAAAAGAATATGGTAGTTTTGATGTTTCTACAAACTTACCATCCCGGTATATGTCAAAACTAATATCTAAGAGACTTCCATAATCAGAATCAAAAACCCCAGGAGCATTTAAAGTGCTAACTTTAGCTAAATTTATTAAAAGCATACTAAAAACACTTATAATCGCAAGAACAAACAAGCTAAAAAATAATCTATTATGTTGCTTCTTTTGTTTCATAAATTTTACTTTCCCTGGGATAAACAATTCTTAAATTGATTGCAATTAATTACTTGTTACTCTTACTATTTACCTTTTTTTAAATAAAATGTTATTACAATGCTCTCTTTAACTATAGTTTTTTAAAAAATTATAATAACCTGAATCCGTATAAAACAAATATTTGCAATTAGTTAACATTTGTTAAGCTT
>CAZHNE010000154.1:0-4146 GCA_964533775.1 uncultured Spirochaetaceae bacterium
ATAAAAATAATTAAATAAATTATTAGGTAGCAACTTATTTGATTTTATAGAATTGATTAATTAATCTATTCACTTTATATTAATTACCAATATGGTAGAAATAATTAAATCAATAATATTTGGAATAGTTCAGGGAATTACTGAATGGTTACCAATTAGTAGTACAGGGCACTTGTTGCTGTTAGATAATTTAATAACTCTTAACTTAAGTAAAAACTTTAAAGAGTTATTTATGGTAGTAATTCAATTAGGTTCAATATTGGCTGTATTAGTATTGTATTTTAATACACTTAATCCATTTACTTCAAAAAAAACAGCAGAAGAGAAAAAAGCTACTTTTACTATTTGGTTTAAAGTAATAGTTGCTACAATTCCTGCTATGATCTTAGGCTTACTCTTTGATGATATAATTGATGAATATCTTTCTACCTGGCAAGTAATTGCTTTGATGCTATTTCTTTATGGTGTTATTTACGTAGTGTTAGAACATTTTAATAAAGATAGAAAAGCAAGGATTAAAAACATTAATGACTTATCATATTTAGATGCTTTTAAAATGGGATGCTTTCAAACACTTGCTTTAATTCCAGGAACAAGTAGAAGTGGCTCTACTATACTAGGCGGTTTAATAATAGGGATTGAAAGACCTATTGCAGCGCAGTTCTCATTCTTTATGGCTATTCCAGTAATGTTTGGAGCTTCTTTCTTAAAGCTAATCAAATTAGGATATAACTACACTCTATTAGAATATGGAGTGCTTTTTGTTGGAACTTTAGTTTCATTTGTAGTTTCATTATTAGTAATAAAAGCTTTAATTAACTATGTAAGAAAGAACGACTTCTCAGTCTTTGGTTGGTATAGAATAATAATATCAATTGTAGTTACACTTATATTTATATTCTAACTCTAACCTTTTTAATCAATAACAAAGAGGTGTTTTCTATTGAATACTAACAATGTAACTTTGATTGTTAATCTCAAAGCAATTTATTTTCTTTAGTTTTACTCTTTTAAGATATAGAATAAAGAAAAAGTAATTAGGTGTTAAAAAGATGGAAGAATTAATTATAGCAATAGATATCGGTGGAACAACCATTAAATTAGGGTTTGTTGATATAGAAGGAACCATAATAAAAAAGTGGGAAATAAAAACTAATATTAAAAACAATGGTGAAACTATTGTAGACGATATTTGGGAATCTCTAGAGGATCAATCAGCTAAAATGGATTTAGAACTAAACAACTTTTTAGGTATTGGCATTGGTGTTCCCGGCTTTGTTGATAACATAAATGGGGTTGTTTACCAAGTTGTTAATATTGGTTGGAAGAATTATCCATTAAAAGACGAGTTTAAAAAGAAAACTTTTTTACCAGTTTTTATAGAAAACGATGCTAATCTTGCAGCTATTGGAGAAAATTGGCTTGGTTCAGGGAACAATTCTAGAAACTTAATAATGGTTACTTTAGGAACTGGTGTTGGTGGTGCTAGCATCGCTAATGGGGAAATCTTAAACGGCATTAAAGGAGCTGCAGGAGAAATCGGCCATGTTAAAGTTAATAAAAATGGCTTTAAATGTAACTGTGGTAATACTGGTTGTTTAGATACTATTGCTTCTGCTGATGGAATCGTTCAAGCAGTAAAAAAACAAATTAAAGAAAATCCCGAAAAAGTAAGTCCAGAATTAAAAAACATTGAGAAGAATTTAAATTCAAAAGATATATTTACCTTAGCAAAAAATGGGGACACTTTATGTCTTTCTGTAATAGAAAATGCTATGGATTATCTTGCTATGGGAATAGGGTTTATGGCATCTGTAATAAATCCATCTAAAATCATTGTTGGAGGAGGGCTCTCTAAAGCTGGGGATTTTCTTTTAAATATTATTAAAAAATCTTTTGATAGTTATGTACTTGAAAGTATAAAAGAAGGGGTTGAAATTGAACTTGCTCTTCTATCAAATGATGCAGGCATTATTGGAGCTACTAGTATAGTTTTACAAAACAATAATTTTGAATCTGGCCTAAGTGATCCCTTTGATTTTTTTACTAATCTTCCTTTTTTAGATAATTAGAATCTTTCGATAATAAAGTTGCTTTAGTTAAATGTTTACCGTTTTTCTGTAATTCAACGGCTACTTTTTCTAAGGCTCTTCTTTTTTTATTATCTTCTGCAAACAAATCCTCTTGATAAGGGGTTTCTCCTTCATAAGTTTGGTAAAGACCAACTCCAAGAAGTCTTATAGGTAGTTTTTTCCACCTTTTATTAAATAATATCTTTGAATAATGATAAACTTGTTCAGCACAGTATATTGGCTCACTAGGTGTCATTTGAGCAGTAATAGTTTTAAAGTCACTATATCTAATCTTTACTCCAATTGTTCTTGCCATTTGTTTTTCTTTAATAGATCTAAACATAACCTCATGACTCATATCGAGTAGATAGTTTTCAATTATATCAATACTTGCAACATCTTCATGGAAAGTTCTCTCTGTAGAAATGGAATGAGACTTTGGTGTTCCACTATAAATACCAGGATCTTCTCCTCTGCATACTTGGTAGAGATATTCTCCCATAGATTCACCAAATGATTTTTGAAGGTAGGAAAGGCTATAAGTTCTTAATTCTTGGGTTGTTTTAATGTTTTTCTTAGCGAGTAGTTTTTGAGTTACTTTACCAACTCCCCACAGTTTTTTTAAACCAACAGCATCGATAAATTCAATAACCCTATCTTCATCAACAATGCAAAGTCCGTCAGGTTTGTTGTAATCACTAGCAAGTTTAGCAATTAGCTTAGAAGGCCCAATACCCACGCTAATTGTAAGACCTGTTTTTTCCTTTACTAGGGCTTTTAATTTAGTAGCAACTTGATAGGGGTGACCAAACAGCTTTTCTGTGCCACTCATATCTAAAAAAGCTTCATCCACAGATACTTGTTGAACAGAGGGAGAAAACTCAGAAAAGAGAGACATAACTTCTTTACTCTTTTGTGCATATCTTGCATGTCTTCCTGGTAGAATTACAGCATGGGGACAAAGATTTAACGCTCTTTGTATTGGCATAGCTGAATGAACACCATATTTTCTAGCAATATAGTTACAAGTAGATGCAACTCCTCTTTTACTCCTTCCACCAATTATTACTGGCTTATCAGCAAGGGAGGGATTGTCTAATATCTCAACTGCTGCAAAAAAAGCATCTATATCAACATGAAAGAAAACCTTATTACTCATAAGCTCTCCTACATATTTCATATATAGCTTCAAGGAGAGAAATAGAGGCAGAGTTAATTAACACAGGGTAGTGAGACCTACTTGTTAAACCTGGAATTGTATTTACTTCGTTAAGGTATATCTCATCATCTTTATAAAAGAAATCAATTCTAGAATAACCAGATAAATTTAATATTTTAAATATTTTCTTTGCTCTATTTTGTATCTCTTTTATTAAATTCTTATCAGTTACAAGGGTGGGGTCTATGTACGCCTTACTTGTGTGACTATATTTCTTTTCATAAGAGAGAAATCCATTATTATTAGGATCAACAATTACTCCAGGGCCCCCAGCAACTAACTCCTTGTTAGAGAGTTCTAATACAGCAACTTCCATTTCTTGCATGTTTTCCATTAAAGGTTGAATTAATACTCTCTCACTGTATTTAAATGCTTCTTTAAGAGCTTCTTTAAACATTTCTTCACTTGGATCTTTTAAAGGGATAGCTCCAACAGAACTGCCTGTTGTTTCACTTTTAACAAAAAGAGAAGAGCTAAGCTTTTTTTGATAAAAAGCTAAAGGCTTAATATTTTCATCTTTAGTTATAACAATTGTATCAACAGTTCTTATACCACTAGCTTTAAGAATAAGATGGGTAAATTGCTTATATATACCTACAGCACTACTTGCTGTATTAGCACCGGCATATTTAATATCCATTATATGGAGTAATCCTTGAATTTTACCATCTTCTCCCTCATTTCCGTGGATAAGAATAAAGGCTAAATCAATATCTATTTTTTTATTATTTAAATAAATACCATTAGAGGGAATAAAGATTAGTTTATGGTCTTCTTTTATGGTATTTTCTATTTTATATTCTGGATTTACATTTAAAGAAGAATCAAGGTTTTGAATAGAATAACAACCTTTCT
>CAZHNE010000155.1:0-4140 GCA_964533775.1 uncultured Spirochaetaceae bacterium
CTGACATGACAATTATGTTTTATAAACTTGACAAACCGGCACTATGGTTTAAAATTAAGTTAAATTTATAAAAAAAGGAGTCGTTTATAATGAAAAAACTTATTGTTGGTTTATTGATTCTCACATCTCTTTCTTTCCCTCTTTTTGCTCAAGGGCAAACAGAAGATGAACAGCTAACTGTTTATGCTGGTATGGAAGAATCTCATGGTGCTAAAGTTTGTCAGGCTTTCGAAGCAGAAACAGGTATTAAAACTAGTTATGTAAGAATGAGTGGTGGTGAAATTTTTGCAAGGATTAAAGCTGAAAAAGAAAATCCACAAGCTAGTGTTTGGTATGGTGGTGGATCCTTAACATTTATCGAAGCTGATAAATTAGGTTTATTAGAACATTATGTTAGCCCTGTAGCAGCTAATTTCCCTGATCAATTTAAAGATAAAAATGGTGCTTGGACAGGTATTTATAGTGGTTATTTAGGTTTTTATGGTGATAAAGAATGGTTTGACGAAAACAATCTTGAATTACCAAAAACTTGGGATGAATTACTAAACCCTGCTTTTAAAGGTGAAATCGTAATGGCTCATCCAGGTTCATCCTCAACTGCTTATAATGTTTTAGTTACTATTTTACAACTTAAAGGCGAAAAAGAAGGTTGGGAATATTTAAATAAGCTTCACCAAAACATTCGTCAATATACTAAGAGTGGAAGTGGTGGCGGAAGAATGGTTCAATTGCACGAAACTGGTTTAACAATCGGTTATTTACACGACGCAATTGCTTTCAAACGTGAAGGTTATGATCACATCATAATGACTGCTCCTGAAGATGGAACTGGTTATGAAGTTGGTGCTGTTGGAATTATCAAAAACTCCCCTAACCAAGGCGCTGCGAAGAAATTTGTAGACTTTGTTTTATCTGCAGAAGTACAAGAAATTGGACAAACTGTTAACGCATTACAATTCTTAACTAACCCAGATGCTGTTCCACCAGTAGAAGCTCAACAACTAAAAGGTACAAAATTAATTGTACAAGATGATGAATGGGCTGGAGCAAATAGAACTGCTTTCGTAGAAAGATTTAATGACTTAACTATGACAAAGCCTCTATAAAACTTGCTTAAAATTTTCTTAATAGGGACTCCACTTGTGGGGTTCCTATGTTTAATAATGGAGAGGATATGAAAAATAATTATAAAGAAAACACTGCTAACAGGTATCTTAAACAATTAAAATTTACTATGCGAGACCCAATATTGCTTGTAACTGTTCTTGTTGTGCTTGTTTTCGTATTAATGTTTATTGTTTTTCCTTTATTTTCAATTTTGAAGGAAAGTATATTTCAAGAAGGTCACTTTACTGTAGCTAACTATATAAAAATATTTAAGAGTCGCTTCAATAGGATGATAATTGGGAATACCCTGAGATTAGGATTTGTTGTTGCTATTGGGGGAACTTTAGTTGCATTTTTATTTGCATACGCTACAACATACTTAAAAATCCCAAATAAAAAGATTTTTAACCTTTTATCAATACTACCAATGATTTCACCTCCTTTTGTAATTTCTCTTTCAGTTATTTTATTATTTGGAAGAAGTGGTTTAATAAGTTATGAAATATTCAAAGTTAGAAATGATGTTTATGGATTTTGGGGGTTAGCCTTAACTCAAACCTTATCATTCTTTCCAATAGGCTATTTAATGCTTAGAAACTTACTACAAAACATTGACCCTTCTGTTGAAGAAGCAGCTCAAGCCTTAGGCGCAAATAGATGGAAAGTATTTTCAACTGTTACTCTTCCACTTATGCTACCTGGGATTGCTAATGCAATGCTTCTTATCTTTATTCAATCATTAGCTGACTTTGGTAATGCAATAGTAATTGGTGGTAACTATACAACAATGGCTGTTCAAATTTACCAACAAGGTATTGGTAGTTATGATATGGTTGGTGCTACAGCGTTAGCAGTTATTTTATTATTAATTTCTCTATTAGCTTATTACTTACAAAATAGTGTTATTGGTAAAAAATCATATGTAACAGTTACAGGTAAAGTTGCTAAAGAAAGAATCTTAATTGATAATAAAAAAGTTACAGTCCCAGTTTATACTGTTTGCTTACTTATCTGTATATTTGTTTTATCCCTTTATGCATTAGTTCCAATTGGAGCTTTTGTAAGACTTTGGGGAAGTGATTATTCATTTACATCAAAATGGATAAAATATGTTTTCACAGTAGGCCAAAAATATATTATAGATACAACAATATTATCTTTAATTGCTACTCCTATATCTGGAATTCTAGGAATGATAGCAGCTTTTATTATTGTTCGAAAGTCTTTCCCTGGAAGAACTTTTATAGAATGGTCAATTTTGATGGCTATCGCACTTCCTGGTACTGTTCTTGGTTTAGGTTATGTTTTAACTTACAATACAAGACCTATTATATTAACTGGAGGGGCATTTATCCTAATAGTTGCTTTAGTCGTTAGAAGCTTCCCTGTTGGAACAAGGTCTGGTATAGCGGCCCTCAAGCAAATCGATCCAAGTATTGAAGAGGCTGCAACAATTAGTGGTGCTAATAGTAGTAAAGTATTTAAATCCATAACACTTCCTTTAATTAAACCTGTATTTTTCAGTGGATTAATGTACTCATTTATTAGAGGTATGACTTTAGTAAGTACTATCATTTTCTTGGTTTCTGCAAGATGGCAAATGCTTACTGTTGCAATTATGAACCAAGTTGATCAAGGTTTATATGGGGCTGCAAATGCTTATTGTCTAGTATTAATATTAATAGTTGCTGCTGTTATGTTAATAATGAAACAATTATTTAGAATATTTAAGATCGATATATATGGAGAAATGTAATGAATAAAGTAAATTCAAAAAGAGTAAGATTATCTAATCTATCTAAAACCTTTATAACCTCAACAAGAGGTAAAGTCCATGCTGTTCAAAATGTAGACTTAACAATTGAGCCTGGAGAGTTTGTTACCCTTTTAGGTCCTTCAGGATGTGGTAAGACAACTTTACTTAGAATGATTGCCGGTTTTGAAGTCCCAACAGCAGGTTCAATATATTTTAATGATGAAGATGTTATTCAAAAAACTCCAGACAAAAGAGACTTAGGTATGGTTTTCCAAAACTACGCACTTTTTCCTCATTTAAACGTTTTTGATAACATTGCTTATGGTTTGAAACTAAAAAAACACGAGCCTGATGTTATAAAAGAAAAAGTATTAGACGGTTTGAAGTCTGTTCAAATGGACGATTTTTCAACTCGTGTACCTTCACAAATGAGTGGTGGTCAGCAACAACGTGTTGCTCTTGTTCGTGCCTTAGTTCAAAACCCTGGAGTACTATTGTTTGATGAACCGTTATCAAACCTTGATGCTAAACTTAGACTTCACATGAGAGATGAAATAAGAAGAATCCAAAAAGATGTTGGGATTACTTCTATTTATGTAACTCACGATCAAAGTGAAGCGATGGCGATGAGTGATAAAATTGTAATACTAAAAGATGGAATTATCCAACAAGTTGGAACTCCACAAGAGGTTTATTATAAACCAGCAAATACTTTTGTATCTAACTTTATTGGGAAAGCTAACATTGTAGAGGCAAAGGTTTCAAAAACCGACGCTAAAGTTGTTACAGTAAAGCTTGAAGATGTGGAGTATAAGATTAATCGTAAAGATGCAAAATCATTTAAAATTGGCGAACCAGTAGATATAATAGTTAGACCAGAAGCTGTTGACTTGCGTCTAGATCACTTTAAATCTGTTGTAAAAAAGTCAGTTTACATGGGAGTAAGTCAAGATTATTGGTTTGATTTCAACAATAAGGAAATTGAAGTTTCTGACTATAACCCTTCATCAAAACGAGTATATGGTGAAGGCGAAAATATTACATTTGGATTTTTAGAAGATTCAATTCACATATTACATAAAGAAGATTAATTTACTTAGCTTTTACAAAAGATAACTTTCTTAGATAAGCTGCATTACCTAACAGTAAATGTAGCTTATTTTCTTTTAAGACTAACTTTAGCACCATCAATTTATTAAATGAATATTAAACTGGTTCTGCTTTTTCACTTTGTTTAATTGTTGCTGCAAAAATACTATTAAATACACCTAAAACAG
>CAZHNE010000156.1:0-4135 GCA_964533775.1 uncultured Spirochaetaceae bacterium
CGAACGTTATGCCCCACATTATATTATTATCAACAATTTCAAAATCATCGTTTAGCTAGTTGAAATGCATTTTCTCAAAATAAAGCTGTGAATAACATTGTGTTAATTTGATTTGTAAATCAATACTGTAAGAAACTAAACCAATAGGAGGTTTCTTATGAATAACACAACTTTTGACCAAGCTGTAGAGATAATAAATTTTTATTATCTACAAAACGGGTATTCTAAAAACAGTATATATGCTTTTAAGTTGGCTGTGGATAAAATAAAAACTTGTCCCAATCACTCTAGTTGTAGCTTTGTGGTTAGCAAAGATTGGTTAAAACAAAAGCAGAATGAAAAAAGTCATTCTGAATTTAAAAAAATTAGAAACGCTGTCTACCTTATTAGAAGTGTTATTGAGAAAGGGACTGTTACGTCAACACGTTTTGTGTATGAAAGTTCTCCTAAATATCAGAGGCTAAATGAGGAATTTAAATTAAGTTTAGACAACTTTTTAATTGATCACATAAAAAAGGATAAATACACTTTTCCCTATATAGAAAGTATAAGACAAGCATGTTCTAGAAGAATCGTTTCTCTCATGGAAAACGGCATTACCAGTCCTTCATTAATCAATCACAAATCATTAAAATTTTTTAGCACTGATCCTCAATTGAATTGGCATGCAACGATAAAAGCAAGGAATCGTTACAACACAACTTTTTCTCATTACATTAAATATGTGGAGAAATTATTTAACAAACCTAAAACATTGCACTTGATGTTGAATATGTTTTTTGTAGATCGAATAATTTACATCAAAGATTTAGAAGAAGTAGATAAAAACAAATTTGATAAGTTTTTGATAAAAACTAAAAATGAGAAAAGCTTTGAGCAGTTAAAGACTAAGTTTATTTCTTTAATTGAAAAATCAAACTATTCTTTAGTAGAAAAGCAAAATGCTTTTTTCTTTATTAATCAGTTTCATTTATTTTTGGATGTAAATGAATTATTTTTTTCTATGGATTTAACTTCTCTTTGGGTAAGTTTCTATATAAAAAATGTAAATTATTCAAAAGAAAATATGTTTACTAAAAATCTTTTTCGATTCCAGCAACTGTATGATACTGGGAAAATAGATTTTACTTTGATAAACAGAACATTTGAAAGCAAATATAAACCACCCAGTTGGAGTAAAGACCTACTTAAGACTTATATAAAAGAAAGAAAAGATTCTGATTGCTCTAAATCAACTTTATGTATGGATAATTCATCAGTAGGAAGGTTTTTAGAGTATTTAGAAATTATAGGTGTTACTTCTTGCTCTCAAATAACTCCAGAAGTTGTTGTTGATTTTCAAATTCAAGATAAACACAAAACTCCAGAAGGAAAAAATGCCTATTCAACTAGAATTAGATCATTTATAAAATTTTTAGCTAGAAACAGTTTGGTTCCTGACACTCTAGAGTTATCAGTTTCGGCCGCTAATGCAGATTCTCTAAAAATTGTAAAAGTTTTAAATAAAAAACAAAAAAACTCCATATATGATTTTGTGGAAAATTGTTCTTCTCCCATGGATTATCGTGTTTCAGCAATGGCTCTTTTAGCATTAAATTTAGGCCTTAGAAATTGCGATATCATTAATTTGAAATTTTCAGATATAAATTGGAGAAAACAATCAATTCATTTTGTTCAACAAAAAACTAATGTTCCAATAACACTTCCAATGCCAAATATTGTAGCTAACACTCTATACAGATATATTACAGAAGGTAGACCAGTTAAAGCGAGTTCTTTGGAATATGTGTTTGTGCACCACAGAATGCCTTACACAAGATTAAACAGTAATGCGTTAAGAAGACAAACTAATGATATTTTAAAAAAATATAACTGTAATAAAATTGATGGAAGCCATACCCTAAGAAAAGATTTTGCTACATCTCAACTACGCAAGCAAAACAAGTTTCAAACAATTATCGCAGCTTTGGGTCAAACAACATCAAAATCAATTAAACCTTATTTAGCACTTGATGAGATTAATATTAAAAAATGTTCAATTAATCTTAATGGTATAGAACTAAAAGAAGGTTTATATGAATAAAAATTATACCTATGTAAGCAAGTTAGGACCTTACATTAAAGATTTTATTGCACTGAAACAATCTAATGGATATATTTACAAAAATGAAAAATATCAGCTATCTAGATTTGATAAGTTTTGTTTTGAAAATAAAGAACTAGATGTTGGCACAGTTACTAGAGCTCAAATTAAGATTTGGAGCAAGCAGTTTCCAAATGAAAACACAAATTCACGAAATGACAGAATGTCCCGTCTTAGATTGTTTTCTAAATATCTAAATTCTATTGGAATCGATTCTTTTGTTCCTCCTAGCTCTGGAGGACAATACAAACCTATTGTTATTGTTCCATCAGTAAATGATCTTAGGCAATTTTTTAAATATGTAGATAACCACAAATATGTGTCTAACGAGCGAGCATTTATTCACATTAATTTATGTTATCCAATTTTGTTCAGACTATTATATTGCTGTGGTATGAGATTAGCTGAAGCATGCTACTTAAAGCGAAGTTTAGTAAATTTTGATGAAAGTTCTATAACAATATTACAATCAAAGGGGTTTAAAGATAGAAAAGTATATTTTAGCAACGATTTAGGTCTTCAATTTAAAAAATTTGATTTGAAAATGGACCTTCTTATTCCAAATAGAGAGTATATGTTTTTAGGTAAGATTAAAGAAAAGCCTTATCCCAAAACATCAGTTGATAGAGTTTTCCATCAGTTTTGGAGTGAGGCTTTCCCCTTATGGGAAGGGAGATATCCAACACCTCATAGTTTGCGCCACTGCTTTGTAGTTAATAAAATAACTCAGTGGGTTGAAGAAGGTATTGATATTAATTTCATGATGCCTTATTTAAGCAAGTATCTCGGACATGATAATCCAAATGAAACTTACTATTATTATAAAAATATGGAACCTATATTTCCTTCTATTCAAGCAAAGGATACTCATTCATCTCAAATAATCCCGGAGGTGAAATGCTATGAAAACTAAATTTGATAAACTTTTTTTCTCAAAAACTTCTTCTTTCTTGCAGGATTACCTTCCGCACTCTATTGGAAGAAGTGTTAACACTATTAAATCTTATCAAGATTCATTAACTATATTTAGAAGATTCATTAATAATGATTTAAAAATGTCAATAAACGACTTTGAGTTCAAAGACTGCAATTACGATAGTCTTAACAGGTTTAAGAAATATTTAAGAGCTAAGGGCAATTCAGCTAGTACCATTAACAATAAATTAGCTGCAATTAAATCATATATGCATTATGTAAGTGTTGAAGATGCTTCACTACAGTCTTATGCACTAAGAGTAAGTTATGTAGATTTCTGCAAAGTACCTAAGAAGGTAACACCAGAGTTAACAAAGAAAAGCCTTGCAGCTATTTTAAAACAACCTAGGAATTGTAAAAAGGGGTTAAGAAACAAAGTCATTATGATAATGCTTTATGCTACTGCAACAAGACTTGATGAATTGTTAAGTCTTACATTAGCTGATGTATGGTTAAATAAAGAGACTCCTTCAATAATGGTTAGGGGTAAAGGTAATAAAGAGAGAATAATTGGTTTATCTAAAGAATGTATTCCTCATCTAAAGCAATACCTTTCAGTCTTTCATTGCGAAAACCCAAAAAATGATGATTATTTGTTTTATACTGTTATTAATGGCGTTAGAAACAAAATATCTAAAAACACAGTAGAGAGATTTATTAATAAATATGCAAATGAAGCAAGATTGGATTGTGATGAAGTACCTTTAAAAGTTTATCCTCACCTCTTTAGATCGTTTAAAGCTACTGCAATGTACCAAGATGGGGTACCTTTAGAAGTAGTTAGCAGTTTTCTAGGTCATGCTCATTTAGAAACCACCCTATCATATGCCAAAATCTCTCAAAAACAGCTTCGAGAAGCTATTGATTCTATTCAACCTGATATTCCATTAAGTAAGAAGAAACTTTGGATGAATAAAGAGGATAAATTAGCTAAGCAATTTGGTATTAGGTAACAACTTTATGCTCCACTTTATTTTTACAACATGCATTTCAACTAGCTAAACGATGATTTTGAAA
>CAZHNE010000157.1:0-4102 GCA_964533775.1 uncultured Spirochaetaceae bacterium
CCTCTTTACTCCTTAAATTAGTTAAAAGTTACCCACAAAAGGTGATGATGCCTCTAAATAAAACAATGGTTTATTAAAATCCATAAAGTGAAGAAAGAAATTTATGAAAAGAATAAAAATTAGAACTTTGTTAATAAGTCTTTTTTTGGTAGTTACTTTTTTAACGGGCTGTCCGCTTGGACCACAAGCTTATACAGTTGAATTTATAATTAGTGATGGAACAAAAGTTGATTCCGAATTAGTAAATATAAATACGAAAGTAACTAAACCTAACTCCTTAGAAAAAATTGGATATGTGCTAGATGACTGGTATTTAGATGATACTTATAAAAAGATTTTCAATTTTGATTCTTTGATAACAAAAGATATTACTTTGTATTCAAGATGGAATAAAGTTTATACATTAAAATTTTATACTCAATTAACGGATGAAAATTCCTTTGTTAAAACTGTAGATGTTGTAGGTGATAATAAGACAGTTAAAGAATTGCCGCCAAATCCAACAAAAGACGGATATATCTTCGATAGTTGGACTACAAAAATAAACAATCTAGAAACACCTTTTAGTCTAAACACTATTATAAATGACAGTTACAATATTTATGCAAAATGGACAGCAGAAGAACATATATTAAGTTTTGAGTCAAATGGATCTTCGGGTACTATGAACCCTATTACACTAAAAACTGATGAATTAATTAAACTTCCTGAAAACTCATTTATAAAACCAGCATCTTTTACTGAGCCTGGATATCAATTTGCAGGTTGGGCAACAAATAGTACCGGTAAAGTTGTATATGAAAATCTTGAAGAATTTACAATGGGACCTTCCCATATGACTTTATATGCAAAATGGGGAATAAGTAGAGAAGAACTTCAACATTTAATAAGTCAAGGAAAAGATGTAACCAAAGTTGATACTTCACTTATAACAGATTTGAGTTATGTATTTGGTAATAAAAATGATTTTAATCAAGATATCTCGGATTGGGATGTGAGCAATGTTATAACGATGCAGGGTCTTTTTTATTGGAAAAGTAATTTTAATCAAGATATTTCAAGATGGGATGTTAGCAAAGTTGAAAATATGAGCATGATGTTTTCTAAAACTAATAGTTTCAATCAAGATATATCTACTTGGGATGTTAGTAGTGTAAAAGATATGAATTCCATGTTTAAAGAAGCTCCCTTATTCAATCAAGACATATCTAGTTGGGATGTCAGTAATGTAAAAGATATGAGTTCTATGTTTGAATCTGCTTCAGCATTTAATCAAAACCTCTCGTCTTGGAATGTGAGTAATGTAAAAGATATGAGTAGAATGTTTTATTATGCTAGTAAATTTAATGGTCAAATATTTTCTTTAGAGTTAAACAATGTAGAGAAAATGGAGAGAATGTTTTATAATGCAAACCTTTTTAATCAAGATATTTCAGCTTGGAATGTCAGCAATGTGAATGATATGGAATCAATGTTTGAAAGAGCATATGTTTTCAATCAGGATATTTCTAATTGGTCAGTTAACAAAGTAGCAGATATGGAATCGATGTTTGAAGATGCAAAATCTTTCAATCAAGATATTTCACTCTGGACTGTTAACAATGTAAAAGATATGAGAAAAATGTTTAAAGGGGCATTAGTATTTAATCAAGATTTAACAAATTGGAATGTCGGTAAAGTTACTAAATATACTGAATTCAATCTTAATTCTGTTTTGACTAATGAGAATATGCCAAAATTTATTGAATAAATTTGTATATTTAAAAATTAGTATTTGTAAAAAAAGAACTGATTAATATTATACATGTGTTGTTTCTACCCTTCTTAATATAAAGTAAGAGAGGTAGTTAGGATATTAAAAAATTAAACACTTATATTTTTAACACCTGGTCCAGATAGGGAAGAAGTAGAGTCTCCATTCTCTTGGACGTTTATTTGAGATCTAATTCTATCGTGAAGTATTGATACGTGTGATATTAGACCAATTACTTTACCTTCTTTTGTTAAATTCTCTATAGCTTCTAATGACTGGGTTAATGTATCCTCATCTAATGTTCCAAAACCTTCATCTAAAAATAATGTTTCTATTGAAATCTTCTTATTTAGCAAGTCGCTAAGTCCTAAAGCAAGAGAAAATGAAACTATAAACGTTTCTCCTCCTGAAAGGTTGCTTACAGGTCTTCTTATAGCTGCACTGTATTTATCAATTACGCCTAAATCCAAAGAAGTTGTGCTGCTATCGCTTTTAATTCGATAAAGTTCGTATCTTGGGAATAATTCTAACAATTTTTGATTTGTATTATGTATTAAGTAATCTAGTGTTATTCCTTGAGCAATTGATTTAAACTTTTTCCCATCTGAACTACCTATTGCTTTATTTAGGATTTCCCATTTATCAACTATGTGTTGTTGATCATTAATTTCTTTTTCTTGGTCTTTAAACTTATCTTGGCTAGTTTTGTTTGTTTCTAAACGTTGTTCCGCTATTGTTCTTTCTTTAATAAAACTATCTCTTTGTAATTTTAATTCTTTTTGTTTCTCTAAAGCAGCTTCTTCACTAATACTAACTTCTACAGTATTTAATTTTTCTTTTGACTTATTAACTTCGTTAGTCAATGTGTTATATTCAATTCTATTTTTTTCATAAACCTTTATATCACTGTTTAATTGATTTAGCTCATCTTTTTCTATATTAAAAGAGAGGGCTTTTTCTTTTGATTCAATACTAAGGAGTAATAATTGATCGGTTATATTTTTATTGTATACTTCAATTAACTCATTATTGTCATTGATAATTTGGAGCTGATGTTGCATTTGCTCAGAAAATTTAATGATATCAGACTTAATAGGCTCTAATGTATTAACATTTTTCTCAATAAGGTTTTCTATATTTTTCAATTTACCTGTTTGAATTTCTAGTTCATCATCACAAACTTTATCTTCAAAAAGATCAAATCTACTTGTTTTAGTGTTTTCCAACCTAATTTCATTTTTTTCATATGAGTCTTGTTCTTCTTTTATCGATTTTTCTAAGTTTGTTGTTATTTCGATATTTTCTTTTACTGAAACTTCCAATTCTTCAATTTCTGCTTTTAAATCTTTGACTTGTTTTTGTTTTTCATTAAAGTTGTGAAATAAATCAGATAATTCTTTATAAGTTTTAGTAATTACAAAATTATCTAAAGATTGCTCTAAAATAGCAATTTTTTCAGTTGTAGTTTTAATTCTTTTTATGTAACTTGCTAAACTTTGTTCATTAGCTTCTTTAGCTGCTTTATTGAGACGTAAATTGGTTTTTTTATCAATTAAATCTTCATTATTTTTTGTTTTAGAATCATTTAACTTTTTAATTTTGTCTTTAGTGGAGGACAGAACATCAATTTTCTTTTCTAACTTTTTTACTAAGTTACTTATTGAATCTTTATAAGTGTCTTTACTATATATTTCATGGATTAAATCATTAGTCAAAGTTTTCTTCAATTGGGTTTGTTGATATTCAAAATTTGAAGTGCTTGAGTTAATATTTATTAAATCATTACTTAACGTTTTGAGCTTACAATTAAGCTCGTTTAATTCTTCTTCTAACTTTATTAACTCAGAATTATCGGCTTCTAAAACATTAGGGTGACTTAAAGCGCCACAAAGAGGGCAGGGAGATCCATCTTCTAGTAAATGCGTATAGCTTTTTAATCCAATAATTTGTTTTTGTTTATCAATTAATTGCTTAGATTTTTCTTTTTTTTCTTCTAGCATTTCAAGTTTTTTGTTTTTTGCTTTTTTACTGTTTATAAGTTCGTCAAGTTCTGACTGATTATAATAGAAGGTTTCATAACTGTCTAAAGTTGTATTTAAGCTCTTTAATAAACTGTTCTTTTCACTAATTAAAGTTACTAATTCTTCACTTTCATACCCTATGTCTTTTAAACTATTTGTTAACTCTTTATTTATATTTTCTAAAGCTTTAACTTCTTCTTCATTTAAGGTAACTGTTGTATTTATATCTTCTGTTTTAGACTTTTCTTTTTCTAACTCTTTTTTTAAATTATCAAGATCTCTAGTTAATTGAATATAGTTATAAAGGTTATTTAAAATATCGTCTTGC
>CAZHNE010000158.1:0-4021 GCA_964533775.1 uncultured Spirochaetaceae bacterium
CCAAATGAACATATGGCTGTTTATCTTAATTTCCGTCTCCGTCGCTTAAGAATACCATGTAAATTGGTAAATAGCGGTGGGCGGGATGTATGTGACCATTTTCTTACATTAAGTGATAAAGATGCTGCTGTAATATATAACTTCTCTAGACTATCAACTGATAGTATGCGAGTTATGAATATATTAAAAGATCACAAAGCAACATCGATTTTAATTACTGATATGCGAAATCCTGCAAGCACTGAAGGTGCTGATTACGTCTTGTATGCAGAGCGGGGGCCTGAGGGAACTTTCCCTTCTCCTGTTGTACCAATGACAATAACTTTTGCCCTACTTTTAGGTGTTAAAGATCGATTGAAAAAAGAATCAATTAATGCGTTAAAACAACTTGAAGATTTGAGGGCTAAATATTTTTACAAAAAACCCAATTCAAATACAAAAAAATAATAACTTTTACAACAAGGACATAAAATATGAAAAAGATTGCTTTATCTCTCCCATATAGTTACCTTTCTAACTCTCCTAGTAGTCTTAGAGACAAAATATTAACTGAAACATTCTCTCCAGCTGAAAAGTTTCTGCAAACTCAAAAGAATATTCTTTCTGGGATTGAACTATCAAATTTTAATAGTAAGGCACCAACGGATCAAGTTATATCAGCTTGCAGTACAGTATTAGAAAGTGGTCTTTCAGTTATTTTACATTGTCATTTACCTGACATAATTAAAGATGGAAATATTGATAATGTATATCCTTGGTTTTCCACAGTCCAAAAGGAGGCCGCCTTAAAAAATCAAGGAGAACTAATGTTAAATCTCCATTCACTTTCATCAAAGGATGAAGAGGTAACCCTTAAAGAGTTAACAGATAGGACTGTAGAGAATCTTAAACTTATCATTGGCAAGATAGAAAACGCTAAAGTGCCAACAAGAATTGCCCTTGAAATTAATAGAGAGAAAGGTATTAAAGATCCAAGTACCACTTATGAATGTCTTGTAGAAATTTGTGATAGAGTTAATAGTCCCCTGCTTGGAATTGGATGGGATATTGGTCACACTTATTCTAATATATTAAATGGTCACATTAGTTTAAAACCACCTAAAGAATTTGTAGAAAAAGTAATTCATACACACATCCACGATGTTGGCAAAAACAATGAAACACATTGGCCGTTAACTACTAAAAATATTCCCCTTGATGTTTTTGTAGGAGAGTTAGAATCTGTCCATTATGATGGGTTTTATACACTTGAAATTTATCCTGAGCGCTTTGGTGATGTAATGGATCCTTATGAAAGTATTTTAAAAAGTGTTTCAGTATTAGAGGAAACTAAGAATATAGGTAGTGTAAATTAGTTAAAAATGGTTATTGTATTAATAAAGAGCAAATTGCATGCTTTTATTAAATCGTTAGATGTATAGGGAGCTTTGTATTATGGAAGAATTAAAGTTTGTAGAAAAATTACTTTTATCTGTTTCTGATTATATTTGTAAGCAGTATTTAAATAAGAAAGATTTAAAAATCTCAACAAAAAAGCATGCTAATGATTTACTAACAGAGGTAGATGTTAATGTTCAACAAATGCTAGTAAAAAGCATAAAAGAACAATACCCAAATGACTTAATTGTTGGAGAAGAATCTGGCTTAGATGAGGTTGTTGATACAAAAAACAAACGAGCTTGGGTGCTTGATCCTATTGATGGAACCCAAAACTTTGTGAGGGGTCTTTTTCCTCTATTTGGAGTAAGTATTGGGTTTGTTGTAAATGAAAGACCTGAGGTTGCAGGAATTATTTTCCCAGTTACTAAAGAAGTCTTCTTAGCTAAAAGAGGTGGGGGAGCATTCCACAATGGAAAAAGGATTAAAGTTTCCCAAACTTCGTCTTTATCTAATTCCCGAATTGATTTTGATATGGGGGCTTTGGATAAAAGAGATTCAATCATAAAAACTACAACAAAACTTGCGGGTAAAGTTGGTCAAATAAGATCATTTGCTTGTGCTGTTATGGGTTTTTGCCAAGTGGCAAATGGAGAGCAAGATGCTTACATTTGTTTTTCACTTAATCCTTGGGATGTAGCTGCTGGAATGTTGATTGTAGAAGAGGCTGGAGGAATTGTTTCATCTTTAAGTGAAGAAATAACATCTCCTTTTGATTCTGATAAAATCTGTGTTATTTCTAATGCTAAATTGCATAAACTTTGTATTGATAATCTTACTTAGAGAAAAGTTATAGAATTAATTATTTTATAAACTAAGAAACAAAATAATAACAATAGCTGTCCTTTTTGGATGGCTATTTCTATTATAATTGCTGAAGTAGTTCTACTTCATTCTCGCTTAGCTCTCTACAAGAGCCCTCTAGAAGATCTTCAGGGAGATACAGGTTTCCCATAGCAAAACGGTGAAGTTCTACAACTTTTGCACCAAAGCAGCCAAACATACGTTTTATTTGATGATTTCTGCCTTCACTAAGAGCTACAGTTGCTGTATTTTCTCCTGTTATAGTTAAAAGGGATGGTTTACACAATCCATCTTTAAGCTTTACACCTTTGGAAAACCCTTGGACCATCTCATCATTAACAGGAATGTCTAATGTTACATTGTACATTTTTTGTATATGTTTTTTAGGAGAAAGAATGTTGTGAGCAAAAACTCCATCATCCGTTATAATAACTAAGCCCGTAGTATCTTTATCCAGTCTTCCCGCTGGAAACAAATTACGACCACGTAACTCGTTAGGTACTAAGTCTAATACAGTTTTATGTTCTTCATCCCTAGTTGCGGATATATATCCTTTAGGTTTATTTAGCATTAAGTAAACAAATGTTTTATGGATAACGACAACATCATTGATAGCTATTTTATTTTTATTAGGATCAACTTTAAAGCTAGGAGATTTGATGACTTTATCATCAACCTTAATTGCTTTTCTACTTATTAACCTTTTTACTTCGCTTCTAGTATATTCACCTTGAGAAGAAATTATTTTATCTATTCGTTTCACAATTAAACACTCCCTTTGTGTTGTTCATACTAGTTTTAATCTACCAAACTGTCTATGTGTTTAGAAAAAAGTTTAGTTAATATAAAATTAAGCTCTTTTTGTTTTCCATTTTACTTCGTTTATCATTGTAGCTCCAAGGATGAGAACTCCACCAAAAAGCTGAGGTAGTGTGATAGTTTCACTTAAGAGGGTTACTGATAATATAACAGCAACAATTGGGTCAATGTAGCTTAGAATAGCAGCTTGCTGGCCTTTTAAGTGAGCCAAAGCAGAGAAATAAAAAAAGTACATAAGACCTGTATGGACTACTCCTAATATAAGAAGGTTAATAAGTCCAAGAGTCTCTAGGTCAAGAATATGAAAGCCACCGTTAAAATAAGTGTATGGTAGTAATACAATACTTGCTGCTGCGAATTGAATCCATGTCCTTGTTAAACCATCAATATCGCCAGTAGCTTTATTTGTTAAAACCACTAAAGCATAAAGAACGGCAGCTCCAAGGCCGTAAAGAACTCCGAAAAAATCATTAGACCCTCCACCTACTACCCCTATAATCATAACAAGGCCAGTGGTGGAAATTATAAAGCAAATGATTTGCTTTATATCTAATCTTTCTTTAAATAGAATAATACTACCTATTATCATAATCGTTGGTGCAAAATAGTAACTTAGGGTTGCTAGCGCAACGCTGGTAAATCGGTAAGCTTCAAAAAGCAAAAGCCAATTAAATCCCATAGCAACACCAGATAAAAACAATCTTCCTAATTTCCCTCTGCATTTATGAAGCGTAGAAATCTTTTTACTCTTTACCATGAAAATAGAAAGAACAATAAACGCAATAACACCTCTCCAAAATGCAATTTCAGAGGAAGAGATTGGAATAAATCTAACAAACACACCAATAGACCCAAAAGCTATCATAGCGGTGATTATTTGTAGTCGTGCGACTATATATGTTTTTTCTATAGGATTTGGCATTGGAGGCAGAATATATTAAAAAGAGTAAATGGTGAAGAG
>CAZHNE010000159.1:0-1756 GCA_964533775.1 uncultured Spirochaetaceae bacterium
CTTTTTCTCCAGTTTTAAATTGCTCCTCTGGATGAGCTTGCGCACGTAATATAACATCTCCTGCTTTTACTTCGTACATAATATGATCCCCTTTATACATTTTGTTGCTTATTGTGCCAGTTGGTAGATTATTGTTATCAGTATTTTCCCCTTTAAAAAGTTTTATATTTTCTGGGCGTAACGCTATAAAAATAGGTTCACTTCTGAGTTTAGAATTAAGTAAAGTGTTGGATTTAAAAACTAATTTATGGTTGTCATCTACAATTATACTATTGTCTTTTTTATTCATTTGACCTTTTAAAATTGTATTAGCTCCTACAAAGTTAGCTACAAATTGAGTTTTAGGAGTTTCATAAATTTCTCTTGGATTTCCAGTTTGAACAATTGTCCCATTATTCATTACAGCAATCCTATCAGCCATTGCCATTGCTTCTCCTTGATCATGAGTAACATGAATAACTGATAAATTTAGTTTTTGTTGAATTTTTCTTATTTCCATTTGCATAGTTTCTCTTAATTTAGCATCTAAATTAGAAAGAGGCTCATCAAGTAATAACAAATCAGGATCCATAACAAGAGCACGAGCAAGTGCAACCCTTTGTTGCTCTCCTCCACTTAACTGATTTGGATATCTTTGAGCTTTACTGTTAAGTCCTACTAAATTAAGAATATAGTTTAATTTTTCTTCTCTTTTGTCTTTAGGGGCTTTTGCCATTTTTAAGGGATATTCTATGTTTTCATTAACTGACATATGAGGCCAGAGAGCATAATTTTGAAACACGAACCCTATTTTTCTTGTTTCAGGAGGAGTTTGTATCTTTTTATCAAATGAGAAAATGCATTTATCGTTTAAATATATTTCACCTTGCTCTGGTGTTTCAATTCCTGCAATACAGCTAAGTAAAGTGCTTTTTCCACAACCAGAGGGTCCTAATACTGCTAAAAGTTCTCCATCAAGCAGATTGAAAGAAAAGTCATTAATTGCGACTACTGTTCCAAAAGATTTGGATAAGTTTTTTATTTTGAGTTTTACCATAAGTATGTTTCCTTGTTATGTGTTTGACTATTATATTTCCTAAGATTAAAAGAACAATTATTAATATCGAGAGAGCAGATGTCATCTCAAGACCATATTCTTGAGATTGCATTCCAAATAAGAGAATTCCTACTGTTTCTTGGCCTGAGAAGTAAAGCATTAATGAAATAGGTATTTCTCTTAGTGCTATTAAAAAACAGATAATAAACCCTGATTTAAGTCCAGGAGATAATATTGGAAGTGTGATAGTAATGAAACTTTTAAAAGGGGATGCTCCTGATAGTCTTGCTGCATAAAGCAAACTTTTGTCATGGTTTTGAATTAAACCTGTTACTTGTTTCATTACTATTGGAATAAAAAGCACCATGTAAGTTAATATAATTGCCCAAGGGGTTCCATATAAACGTAAAGGACCTCTGTTCCAAGCAAGAATTGCAGCTACAGCTAAAACAATGTTGGGAAAGGCCATAGGCCATGTTGCAATAGCCTCTAGTATTTTAGATCGTGTTGTTTTGGCCGAATGTGCAAAGTAAGAAGTTGCGCCTCCTATTACTAAGGCTAAGGAGGCTGCAACCACTCCATAAGTAATGCTGTTGGCAAAAGCTTTTGAAGTTTTACCTCCAAAAACAAAAAGTTCACGGTAATTATTAAGTGTGAAATATTGTAATTCTAATGGTAAACCCCAGCGTTTTAAAAACGAAGAAATAAGCATAGTTATAA
>CAZHNE010000159.1:1856-4007 GCA_964533775.1 uncultured Spirochaetaceae bacterium
TAAAGGGTAGATAGCTTGTTCGTTGTTTATTCCACCTACAGAAGTGTACGATATTTCTTTTTTCGATATTAGGTATTGGCTCCAAAATAAAGCAGTAGATATACCAACTAAAAATATTGAAACTGTTGCTGCTGTAGATATGTCTAATCCACTTATTGATGAATAAATTAGGGTTGTAAGAAACTCTTTTCTAGCAGGAAGGGCTAAAAGGGCAGGTAGTGTAAAATTAGCCATAGTTCTAGAGAAAATTAACAGTCCTGTAGCTAATATACTTGGTTTACATAGGGGAAGAATAATAGTTTTTATACTCTGAAATAATGATGCTCCACTTAATAAAGCAGCGTTTTCTAAACTTTTGTCTTGTTGCTTTAAAGAGTTGCGTATTGAAATGTACATCAAAGGGTATAGATGGAGAGTCATTATTATAGCAACTGCCCAAATTGAATAATAGGGAAAATTATACTCATTAAAAGTAAAAACAACTCGAAGCATTCGCTCTAAATATCCGTTTCTTCCTAAAAACTGAACCCAAGCCAAACCTAATATATAAGGGGGGATGATAAAGGATATCATTGAAAAAGTGAAAATAAACTTTTTAAAAGGAAAGTCACTTTTTACATCAAGCCAAGCTAATGAACCACCTATTAAAATAGTTAGGAAAGTGGTTGTTGTTGCTGTAACAAAAGTATTTAAGAAAGCAATCCAAGTAGAGCGCTGCTGAAAAACAGTGAAAGCAGCACTTTCTTGTTGTAAGTTTTTTGTTGAAAGGCTTTCTAAAAAAAGAATGCTTGGTGGGTAAACAATAAAAAATAGTAGGATTATTGCAAGGAGGAAAAGTCCTCCTTGCAATAAAACATTAGTTGGTGATTTTTTTGAATTCATTTTTAATATAATCTTGTTTTAATGATAGATCTTCCCAATCTAAAATCTTAAGATCTAGATTGCTTACAACACCTTGAGCGAGAGAGACATCTTTTCTAATACTTACAAATCCAAAAGAAGATGTTATTTGTTGAGCTTCTTTTGAGATTAAAAAATCAACAAAATCGTGAGCTAACTTAGCCTTTAATGGAGAGCGATTTTCGTTTTTACTTATCCCAACAGGTCTTGGAATTGCAATTACTCCTTTTTCAGGCCAACTAATCTTTAAAGGAGTTGGGAAACCTTCTTTTTTAGCTTTCTTTTGTAATCTCAGCACAGCATCATGTGGTGCTATTCCAACATCAAATTCTCCTTCTTGGATTTTAGAAGGTACATCACTATTCTTTTTAGTTAAAAATAAACCATTTTGCACAAGCTTTGTTTGATAATCCCAATCTTGATCAAAAATGTCCCACAATGCAGCTACAATAGCTAGAGCTGTTGAAGACTGAGCTGGGTCTGCATGAGTAATTGTTCCTTTGTACATAGGAGAAAGCAAGTCTAAATAAGAAGTTGGTACCTTCACCCCTTTTAGCTTGTCTCCATTATATATAATAACCCCATAGCGCTCATTAACAAGAATATAGTTTCTATTTGTGATAAATCTCTCTGCTAACATTTCTTTTTGTGAAAGAGAGAGAGGCTCTAATGCACCTCTATCATCTAAAGCGTTGTAAAGTAAAGGATCAGATCCCCAAAATACATCAGCCTTTATTTCTCCAGATTCCATTTCTGTCCAAACTCTTTGGCGTAAGGGGCCACAACCCATTTGAACAATATCAATTACATCTCCTCTTTCTTTTTCAAACTCCTTCTCTAGAGCTTGCAGCATTTGAGCTGGCCCTGAAGCATAAACAACAATACGCTCTTCTTTACTCGTAGAGGTTAAAGCACCTTCTTTAGTTCCACTAGAAAAAAGTGAAAACGAAACAAATAACGAAATAAATACAAAACTAAAAAATAGTTTATTCTTAGCAATCATAAATTCTCCTTCCAATAAGTTAGGCACACCTAACATTAATTTTTGTAAATACTAAACGCTAAAACCTTTAGAGTCAAGCTTTAATTTAAAAATATATAAATGATGAATTTGTCTCATAGAAAGTTAAAAATGAAACCCCATAAAAGTGTGGTTATCTAAACTAATAATTTTTTAAATTAGTATTGTTTATTTCAATAACTTAATTTGAGATGCAAAAATTTAAGTTAAGAATGCCTAACTAAAACAAT
>CAZHNE010000160.1:0-3982 GCA_964533775.1 uncultured Spirochaetaceae bacterium
ATTCAAACCAACAGTCTAGAACATCTGAAATGCGTCTCATAGTTCCTTTTCCATCGGGGCTTGGCCATGTAAGATCATCAACAAATTGTTTATGTAAATCATCAAGTTTAACACCGCTCTTTTCTTCTAGTTCAGCAACAGAGCCTATTACTTCAAGGTGATCAGAGTTGTCACACTTCCAAATAGGAATTGGATTTCCCCAGAATCTATTTCTTGAAATAGCCCAGTCTCTAGCACCTTCAAGCCATTTACCAAAACGACCGTGCTTTAAGTGCGAGGGAACCCAGTTTATTTGTTCATTGCTTTGAAGCATAACATCTTTTATTTTTTGAACATCAACAAACCAGCTACTCATAGCTCTATAGATTAATGGTGCATCTGTTCTATAGCAGAATGGATATGGGTGTAAGAAGTTTTCTCTCTTTACTAATAACCCTTGATCGCTTAACCAGTTAATAATATCTTTATCTGTATCTTTTACAAAACGACCTTCATAATCATATACTTCACTTGTAAATTTAGCTTCATCATCTATTGGGCAAACAACAGGAATATCTGTATCTTTTAAAATTTGATAGTCATCTTCACCAAAACCACTGGCTGTATGAACAATACCACTACCATCTTCAGTTGTTACATAGTCACCAACTACAGTTCTAAACGCACTTGTTGTATCTTTTAAATCAGCAAAATAAGGGAATAAGGGTTTATAGCCTATGTCTGCTAAATCAGTTCCTTTATATTCTTCAACAATTTCATATTCTTCTTCATTTTTATAATAATCAGACAGTCTTTCTTTACCTAAGATGTAATATTCATCTCCATCTTTAACTTTTACATAATCAATATCTGGACCTAAAGCTAAAGCTAGGTTTGAAGGAAGAGTCCAAGGCGTGGTTGTCCAAGCTAAGAAGTAAGTATCGTCAGTTCCATCGATTAAGAATCTAACTGTAATGGCTTGGTCTGTAACATCCCTATATCCACCTTGATTAACTTCAAAGTTAGATAATGGGCAACCTAATTTTGGACTGTATGGTAAGATGTTATAACCTTCGTAAATGAGACCTTTTTCAAATAAAGTCTTAAATACCCACCAAATACTTTCCATATAGTCTTTATCCATTGTTCTATAACCATTTTCAAAATCAACCCATCGGCCCATTCTTGAAATAGTTTTTTCCCATTGGCTAGTAAATCTCAATACAATAGAGCGACAATCGTCGTTAAACTTGGCAACACCATATTCATTAATTGCACCTGGGCCACTAATACCCAAGTTTTTTTCCATTTCATATTCAACAGGTAGTCCATGACAATCCCATCCGAAAGTTCTTAAAACTCTCTTACCTTTCATAGAATGGTATCTTGGAATTACATCTTTAATAGTGCCTGGAACTAAATGTCCAAAGTGAGGTAAGCCGGTTGCAAAAGGAGGTCCATCGTAAAAAACATACTGATTATCTTCAGGTCTTTGATCGATGGATTTAGCAAATACATCTTCCTTTTCCCAAAACGAAAGAACTTCTTCTTCTAATTTTGGAAAATCAATTTTATTATCTAATGGATTAAACATTTTAGCTCCTAGAAATGGTAACATATTTTATGCTATTCTAAAATAAAAACAAGATAATGACAACCAATTACATAAAATTTTGGTAAGGTTAACTTACTATAAAAGGCAGGCTAATTTTAAGCTATGAAACTTTTCCCAATAAACAAAACAATTAAACAATTTGCATCCATTTTTAAAGAGAAAGGGTTCTCTTTATATATAGTAGGAGGAGCTGTAAGAGATTTTTTACTAAATTTAAAAAGTGACGATTATGACTTTACCACAGATGCTACTCCAGAAGATATTATATCTATTTTTAACTCGACTATCCCAACAGGCATTAAACATGGAACTGTTACAGTTCTTTTTAAGGGCAATAGTTTTGAGGTTACAACTTTTAGAAATGAAAGTGACTATTTAGATGGTAGAAGGCCTAACAACGTGCAATTTATCAGTAGTTTAAGTGAAGATTTAAAAAGAAGGGATTTTACAATTAATGCCTTTGCAGTTGATGTAGTCACTGGTAAAATAATTGATAATCACGGTGGAATTGAAGATTTAAAAAACAAAACAATTAGAGCTATTGGCATACCGCAAGAAAGATTTGAAGAAGATGGCTTAAGAACTATGAGAGCTTGTAGGTTTGCTTCTAAATTAGATTTTGACATTGAAAAATCAACCCTAGAGGCAATGAAAGAAAAGTCAAATAAAATAAAAAATGTTAGTTATGAAAGAGTACAAGATGAGTTATTTAAACTTCTTAATGGAAAAGCTCCAACAAAAGGCTTAAACTTGCTTTATTATTCTAATATCTTAGACATAATTTTACCTGAATTAACAAGCCTTAAAGGAGTTGAACAAGGAGGCTATCACAAAGTTGATGCTTTTGAGCACACTCTTTTATGCGTACAAGCAGCATCTAAATATAATTATCCTCTTGAAGTAAGATTAGCGGCACTTTTCCATGATTTAGGAAAAGCCTCTACACAAAAATATAAGAAAAATAAAAAGTCTATTCACTCAGATTTATCTTATTCTTTCCATAAACATGAAATAATTGGCTCTCAATTGACTAGAGAAATACTAACAAGGCTTAAAGCTTCAAATAAAATAATTGATTCAGTTTCAAATTTAGTCAAAAACCACATGTTTAATTATACTCCTACTTGGAGTGATGGAACTGTAAAGAGATTTATAAATAGAGTTGGTTATGAAAACATTCTAGACTTGTTTTGCTTAAGAATGTGTGACCAAGAAGCTATATTTGGTAAAGCTAGTTGGGAAAGTGTTCAAGAATTAGAAAACAGAATAGAAGAAATTGTTGCTAAAAATGAGGCTTTAACCTTAAAGGATTTAAAAGTTAATGGACAAGACTTGATTACCTTAGGAATACCAAAAGGGCCATTGTTTACTCAAATTTTAAATTATCTTCTAGAAACTGTTCTAGATGATCCAAATATGAATGAAAAAAACAAGTTAATAAATCTGGCAAATAATTATTATAAAAGTATTGTTTGAGAGGCTTTTAAAACATTTTTAGATATTTTTTCTATTAACATTTCTACCACTTGTTAAATTTATTTTATCTGTTTAAAAGATTTTTATTAAAGGAATCTGCTATTTTTTCTAAGTATTTATCTTGATTTACCCCTATTTGGCTTATTAAAAGTCCTAATCCAATAAGATCAAGTGAAACTCCAGCTCCACTAACCCATTTTGACCAATTTGGAATAGTTGGAGGTGAAACTGAGTCATCCATCACAAAAAAAGAAACCATTAAAAGCGTTAATCCAGAGAGTTGAAAAATAGCTGCATTTCTAATTATTTTAGACTGTTTACTCATATCAGCTTTAAGTTGGTTAATCAAACTGGCGGTATTATCGTCGATATTATCCTGTTCAATCATGTCAAAAAATTCTAGAATTTCAGTTTCTCTACCCCATTCGCTTTCCATTTTAAAGATTTGGGACTTGTATTTATAACGAGGAGAAAGTTCGTAGATACCGTCTTTATCTCGAGGATAATAGGTAATCATATTAAATGTTGGGGAGAGAGATTGAGCAATAATATTGTCTGAATCTATATTTGTTCTCGTTGCTAAAATATCATTATATGGGTAGTCATTAACCACGCCATCTATAGACTTAAATTTGATAAAATCTTGCTTTTGGTACGATACTATTTCACCAATTTGAACAGTTCCATTTTTAAAAACAACTAAGTCATTAGCCATTATTTTACTCGGTAGACCCAGTAACAAAAAGAATGCTAATACTATCAAGGCTTTATTACTTTTACTAAAATTCATAGAAGTAATGTAAACTAAACATCACACTAAAGCAAGAAAAAAATAAAGATATAAAAAATATATTATTACCTGAATCCGTATAAATAAAATTAACATATATTAACAAATGTTAAGCGTTTAAT
>CAZHNE010000161.1:0-3949 GCA_964533775.1 uncultured Spirochaetaceae bacterium
AGGATTAATTGTTGCTGCTAATTGTAGATCGTTTTTTAATCTCAAATTATAAATGCTTCCATAGATTAAAGCATCAAGAGCTTGTACTGAATGAAGCGCAATTTCTAAGGCTAATGCTGTCTTGAAAATAGTTTTATAAGATTCTTCGTTCCCGCTTATTACTGAAGTTCCACCAGTAAAAATACCTTCAACAAACATCAGTATTAAAGCAGAGCCAAGAGCTGTGCTAATAACTGCTGTATCAGCAATCATGTAAATTCTGCTACTAACAACTCTTCCTTGATTTTTTGATCCAGTGCCAAATCCAAAAATTAAGTTTTGAAAAGTTGGCCACAAGAGAGGAACTTTGTTTTCTTTATAAAATAGACCTAAATCGGAAGTATCTTCTAGTAAATCAATTTTTAACTTTAAGTCTTTATATGGCGGATGTTTTCTGTTTTCTAAGTCATCACTTAACTCTATAGCATTTTTGACAATGAAGGATGTTATTGGTAGTGAGCTACTAGAAAACAAAGAGTTAATACAAACACAAAAAATTATTAACAACAAAATAAACTTTTTCATGCTATGTCCCCTTATCTTTTGTCTTTTGTTCATTGTACTACCAAATACGTAATTTTAAAAGAAGAATATTTTGTAAATATATCCAATATTTGATACTTTTCTTAAAAGACTAGTTAGAAAATATTTCTTTTTATATATGTGTTTTCTGTGTCGTTTACTTATTTGTTTTGTATATTAACAAATGTTGTACTATAATTTATATAGTTAAAATCATAAAAAGGTAGAAATAATATGGAAAAAGAAGAAAAAGCTTTAATTTATATAATAGAAGATCATCAAGTAATTGCTAATGGTGTTAAACAATACTTAGAATTTAGTGATTTAAATTGTGAAGTCTTTTACAATCTTGAAACAGCTTCAAAAGCATTCCAAGAAAAACTACCGGATTTACTTATTCAAGATGTTATGCTTCCAGATGGAGACGGATTTGAATATGTTAAAGATTTGAGAAGCAAATATGATTTTCCAGTTATATTTATGACAGCTAGAGCAGAAGAGTCTGATAGAATATTAGGTTTTGAATTAGGAGCTGATGATTATATAACAAAACCTTTTTCTCCAAAGGAATTGGTTTTAAGAGTGCAAGCAGTTCTAAGAAGAACAACTGAAACATCATCAAAGAATAAAAAGGTAAACACTTATTATAAAGAGGGGTCAACTCTTTTTATTGATAGAAATGCTCATGCTTTAAAAATTGATGATCAAGATGTAATATTAACAGCTGCTGAGTGGCGAGTTTTGCTTTGTTTAATAGATAATGCTCATTTACTTGTTTCAAGAGCTACGATATTAGAAGAGTGTTTTAACTATTCAAGTGAATCTTATGAAAGAATTGTTGATACACATATAAAAAACATTAGAGCTAAACTATTAAAAGGTAGTTGGATCGAGACCGTTAGAGGCTATGGATATAGGTTTGTAGGTGTTGATAACAAAGACTATCTTTAGGATGTATAATTTATGAGAAAACTCTTTGTCCGCCTTTTTATCTCTATACTAAGTGTTGCTTTGTTTGTAATCTTTTTTATAATATTTTTTATTGGGGTATTTTATTTTAGATCTGCAAACCAATGGTCCAAGAACTCTTTTAATGAGTTTTCTCAAAGACTATCCCTTTCTTTAACACAAAGCAATTCTTCTTTTAATTTGACAAACCTCGTTGCAACATCTCTTGATAGTGCACTTGAAGACAATAGAATAAGTGGTCTCTTATTTAGAAATGAAGAAGGAGAGGTTGTTTACTCATTTGGAAAAACTCAAGTTGGTGATTTATTAACTCAAAGGTCAGAGCCACTTGATATAGAGATTGATAATAAGCATTTAGCAGTAGGGGATCATCAAAGTAATTCATTTAAAACTGTAGTTACTAAAAGCCCAATATCGTTGATTCAAACAAGACAATTAGAGGATAGTTTTCTTGTTGATTTAATTGAAATTACAGATTCAAAAAGTATGTTTGATAAACGACTAATTGAAGTTCCCTCTGGTGTAGAACCAAAATCGATCACAGGCTCAATTGTTATAATGGATGAAGAAAAGTATGCTTACGCTATAGATGTACTCGTCTTTAGTCCTTTAACATACAAATACAGTAAAGATTTATTTAGTGTAGGAATGGTGTGGTTAGTAAGTGTTATTTTAATTGCACTACAATTTTCATTAGTCTTAAGTTATCGCTTCTCACGCCAGCTTGAAATATATGCTAAAGGGTTAAGACAAGCTTTGTTTAAACTCTCTAGAGGTGAAGAAAACGTCACACTCCCTAAATATAATGTCGAAGAGTATGAAGAGATTAATAGAGCTGTTCAATTATTAGATGAAGATCTTTCCCAAAATAGAAAAAACAGAAAAGCCTGGCTTCGAAATATAACTCATGATTTAAATACACCCATAACATCTATGCAAATATTGTTTGATGGAATTGAGGACAAAGTTTTTCCATTAAACAATGAAACTATGGCTCTTTTGAAAAAAGAAAATGCAGACCTCTCAGGTAGAATAAAAAGAATAACACTTTACGCTTCCCTTCAAAGTCCTGATAAAGAAATAGAATTCTCCTCTTCTACCACAGATGATATAATAAGTGCAATTAGCAAGTCTCTTAAAGATATTCATAGAGTAGACTTTATAAAAAGAGATAAAAAAGTTGTTGCCGATTTCTCCTCTATTGTTTTAGCAAGTTTATGCTTAATAGAAAATGCAATTGAGTATGGAACTGGTATAGTAGTTGTAGAAATATATGAGAAAAAAATAAAAGTTACAAATAAAGGATTTTTAAAAACTGACTTAGCTGTCTTTGAACCTTGGGAAAGAGGGGATGAAAGTAGAACAAAAGGTGGAAACGGCCTCGGTCTTCCAATTGCATATGAAGTTATGAGACTCCATGGAGGAGAAATTACTTTAAATCAAAAAGAGGATTATGTAATAGCTCTCTTAAAGTGGTAAAAACTTTAAATAGATTTACTTAAAATAATATTGTTATCAAAGTCGTAGATAGTAAAAGAGCCTTCCTTATAAATCATATAACTGCTGGAGAATCCACCTTTAGCAATAGAAGTAGATCCTGGGTTAAAATGATGAACTCCATTTTGAATTTTCTCATAAAGAGGAATGTGTGTGTGTCCTGTTAATAAAATGTCACCTTTGTTTAAAGAGGGAAGACTTTTATGACCATGTGTTAAATAGAAAACTTTGTTATCGACTAATAGGGTGCTATAATCACTAGAAACATTAAAGTCTAAGACCATTTGATCAACTTCTGCTTCACAATTACCTTTAACAGCAATTATGTTAGTTGAAATATCATTTAAAAGGGTTATAACCTTTTTAGGATCATAGCCTTTAGGTAAATCATTTCTTGGTCCATGATAAAGAATATCACCTAAAAGTATAAGTTTATCAAACCCTTCACTGTTATATATGTCTATTAGTTTCTTAGCATAGTAATAGCTACCATGAATATCAGAGGCAATAAGTAATTTCATAATGACTTTTTATAACAATTATAAGGTAAAAATACAAGCAATTTTAGCTTTTGGCTTGAACTTAGTTAATCTTTATGGTATAAAAATAGTCGTTCACAGAACATTACAAATGGGGCCGTAACTCAGTGGGAGAGTATCACGTTGACATCGTGGGAGTCGTTGGTTCAAATCCAATCGGCCCCAAAATTTGTAGTCCATGTTCTACCAATTTAACCAACCAACCAAACTCTATTTATAAAGCAATACAGTCAATATTTATTTGCGCTAAATCCTAAAAACCCACGATTCTTTTCATTGTAGTGTGCTTATTGTATTCTAATTATTAAGTTGTACTTTATTTTCTAGGTCGATGTTTAGATTATAGTTAATAAAGTTGTTTTCAACTAACTTTTGTGAAACAT
>CAZHNE010000162.1:0-3916 GCA_964533775.1 uncultured Spirochaetaceae bacterium
CAAAGGGATATGTTGAAAATCCAAAGATTAAAGAATCAGAAATAAAGTTGAAAAAGAGTCAGGGGTTAATTGAGTATTATAATCTTGATTCTTTAACTTATCATGTTGCTATAGTATTAGGCAGTTACTTTATAAGCTTAATGCTCTTAACATTATTAACATATTTATTAGCATTTATAGGACCCATTGGTGTTCAATTTGGTGATAGTTTGTGGGGTTTGAACTTTATTTTCTCCTCCCTTATTGCTATGCTAGTTAGAAAGCTTCTTAATATACTCAAATTAGGACATTCAATTGAAACTTCTACATGTAATAGAATAACTGGATTTAGTGTTGATTTAACTATTGCCTCCTCCCTAGGTGCTATTTCAATAGCTGCAATAAGTGGCTATATTTTTGAAATTCTTTTGTTGATTGCTTTGGGGACCTTCATTGCTGTAAAACTATTACCTTGGTATTGTAAAAGGGTTTTTTCAGACAATTGGTTTAAGAGAATGTTAATACTGTTTGGTTGTGCAACAGGCACTCTTCCTACAGGATTAGCATTGCTTAGAATTGTCGAACCTAATATGGATTCGGGTGTTGCAACTGACTATATGTATTCAGCAGCTATTGTATTTCCAATAATGATTCCTTTAATTTTATGTGCGAATTTACCTGCGATGACAGCAACAACAGGTAACTATATATATTTCTACATAACCTTAGGTGTTTCTCTAGTATATTTATTATCAGCTGTAGTGTACTTGGTTATAAGGCAAAAACGTTTAAGAAGAGTGTAGTTAGAGAAGATTTTGCCCTTAACATATAATAAAACTTCTCTAAGATAGAATGGTGTTTTATGAAAGTAGATATAGAAATGATTGATAAAGAATATAGAATGGGGACAAAACTTGCAAAAAGAGTTTTATCTCCATCTATAACGGGTTATCAACGTATCAATAGAGTTAGTAAACGAGCAGTTGGAAGACGTTTGTGTAGATTTAAATCTAAGCAGATCTTTATCCAAAAAGAAAATTCAATAAATAAAGTTAGAGTGAGAGTTTATAATAGAAAAAAACATGACCCTAATTGCCCTGGTATTTTATTTTTACACGGTGGTGGCTTTATTTTAAACTATCCAGAAAATAGTCATGGAGATATTAGGGTGATACTTAATTCTTTAAACTGTGTAGTAGTTGCCCCTGATTATACAAAATCTTTAGATGCTCCTTATCCAGCTGCTGTAGAAGATTGTTATGAAACCCTTCTTTGGATGAAAAACAACAGTGATAAATTAGGCTTTAGAAGCGATCAAATCTTTGTTATGGGTGAAAGTGCAGGTGGAAATTTAACTATAAGCTTGTGCATGATGGCAAGAGATACAGGGGAAGTTTCTATAGCTTACCAGTTTCCCATTTCTCCTATGATTGATGATAGGATGCAAACAGCCTCTATGATAGATAATGATGCACCTATTTGGAATGAAGAACAAAGTAAATTTGCTTGGGATCTTTATTTAAAAGGCGTAGAGGAAGTTCCAATTTATGCAGCACCTAGTAGGTGTGAAGATTATTCTTCTCTTCCTCCAGCTAGTTCGTACGTTGGAGATTTAGATCCTTTTCTTGATGAAACAGTTGAGTATTTTGATAATTTAAGCAAAGTTAATATTGAGAATAAGTTACTTATATTTGAAAACGTATATCATGGATTTACAAATGTAAATCCACTTGGTGCAAAAACTATTGAAGCAAAAGAGTTTATAAAAAATAGCCTAATTCATGCTTCTTTAAATTATTTTAAAAAGCAAAAATAAGTATTTTATTAGTTTGTTTTTCTTTTAAGAATTTCTTTATTTAATAACCAATTTTTTCTAAAAAACTATAAACAGTTTCCCTATAAAGAGTTGGGTCTGTTACTACACTTTGAGCATGCTCTGCATCTTCAATATATAGAAGTTTTTTAAATCCATTGTGAGAATCATATAATTCTTTAGCCATTATAGGCGGGGTAAAGCTGTCCTTTTCACCGTGAATAAAAAGAATTGGAGTAGTGGAATTACTTAAGATAGGTCTTAGATCCATATCATTCCAATTTTGGTTATATTTGTTTTTAGCGTACGTTGCAACAAGATTATAAAAAGACAGAGGCATTTTGTTTCTATGTTTCATTTGATAAATGAGCTCTTCTCTTGTAGAAGAATAGCCACAATCTTCAATAACAAATTTAATTTTATCTTCTCTTAATTTAATTGCCATCATTGAAGTAAAAGCACCTAAAGATTCACCATGTAATCCTAATATGATATCTTGGCCAAATTTATTGTAAAACCCATCAATAATTTGAGCTAAATCTTTATGTTCTTGTTCTCCCATTCCAATAACTCCTCCAAGAACATTTTTGCCATGATTTCTTAAGTCATAAAGGTAGATATTGTAATTTCTGCTTCTAAATATATCTATATATTTTACTCCCCCTAATCTAGAGTACCTATAACCGTGGCTTAATATAATATATTTGTTTGAAGGGGTTGGGGATTTTATAAAAGTTCCGTGTATTAAGTAACCATCCTCTAGAGTAAAGTTTAAATCTTCTTTGTCTATTTTCTCATAATTGTTCCAAAGTTCATATTGGCTTTCAATTTCTTTAGTCTCTTCCCATGATCTAACTTTTGGTAAACAAACTCTTTTAGCAGCTACTACTACAGTTATTCTTATAATTATAAAACATAAAACAATGAGCAGAATAAAATAAATCATATTAACTTTCCTTATTCATAAATATAGGTAATGGGTGAAATATTGTGTCTCTTGTTTGCAAGATTACCTTACAGTAAAAGTAGATACTCAACCCTTATATATGGTAAGGGAACATATTTGTTTTAGCAAGTTTGATTTAAAAATTGTTTTTTATAACAAACTTTATGTCAATTTTAGTATGTTTTTCTTGTGTATCCACTATTTTGCTCTAGCAATTGAAAATATACTTAACTATACTGCGCTTGTGAAAAAAATAAAAAAGAGTAGAGTGGATTTAGATCATTTTTCAGATATCTTTAATCACTTATGTACAAAAACTAGATTACTTCAAACTAGAGCGTATACTCACCATTTTGGAACTTCATTGCTTAGACACAGTGTAAACGTTGCTTATGTTTCGGTCTTTATTTCAAATTTGTTGAAACTTAAAGTTGATCATGCTCAATTAATCAGGGGTGCACTTTTGCATGACTATTACTTATATGATTGTCATGATAAAAATGATGATAATAAAAAACGTCATTTAAGAAGTCATCCTGGTAAAGCTGCATTAGCAGCTCAAGAAGATTTACATCTAACAAAAAAAGAAATAGACATTATTGTTAAACATATGTTTCCTATCACATTAGCTCTTCCAAAAACTAAAGAAAGTGCAATTGTTTGTTTTAGTGATAAAGTTTGCTCAATTTACGAGTTAGTTACAAACATATATAAAAGAGCTTTTCTCAAGTTTTCTTTTGCCTAAAGTACTTCATTTATATCCCTATTTAAAATTGGTCCAAACAAATTATTTAATTAGTTGTTATAAAAACTTTCATTTTTAGTTTGTATAATTGTTGAAACATGTGTGCTATAATATTTTTTAAATCTATTTAAACAAAATTAGATCAGTCTTCAATTATTAAAGTAAAGGGTTTTTGTTGTGACATCAAATTATATTATTATATTTCTTGGATTTATTGTTTCTTTTATATTATATAACAAGTTTCCAAAACTTAAAAACGATCAAAACGAAGATGATATAAAGGTTTCTGTTATCATACCTATGCGAAACGAAGAGCATAATGTAGAAACAATTTTAAATGACTTAGACAATCAAAACTTTAAATTTCATGAAATTATTTGTGTAGATGATAACTCCTCAGATTCAACAGCCTCTATAATAAAACAAAATAAAG
>CAZHNE010000163.1:0-3906 GCA_964533775.1 uncultured Spirochaetaceae bacterium
TTCGATATATTTGGAGAAATAACAATTAAAATTCGTGATAATGATAAGTTATCTTTCAAATTTAAAATTATAAATAATGAAGAAAATGTAAGGATTTGTGAAACTGTAGGTGTAAATATTTGTGGGCTTTCTATAGGTAAAGATTATAAAAAAAATACTTTCATATATCCTCACCATGCTGGTGAAAAAACAATAAATCCTATGGATGAATATAGGAGTAAAAGATTTAAAGAATTTCATAGATCATTTGTTACAAAAACAGAAAGAGGAACATATAAAAGAGAAATTAACTATTGTGGCTTAGCTTCAATGAGTTTTATGTATTTATATGACAATGACAATGGCCTTTACTTTGGATCGCATGATTTAAGTTTTCCTGTAACAGGATTAATTGCAGAAGTTGGTAAAAATCAAAGATATATGAACTTATCCTTTCGAAAGCATTTTGACTTTTGCCAGGGAGAAACTTATCAAAGTGGTGAGTATGTTGTAGCTATTTCACAAAATGATTGGCATTATTCCAAAGTAATTTATAGAGACTATATAATAAATTCATTAAAGTTCCATAATTATCCTGATTATCTAGATAACCAGTGGGGATTAAATCAGTGCTATAATTTTAAACGTAATGGAATTATTGAAAACAAGTTTGAAGAAATACCAAAACTATTTGAATGTGGAAAGAAATTAAATTTAAACCATATGTTTATTGCCAGTTGGAATAGAGAAGGTTTTGATTCAAATTATCCTGAATATTATCCAGATTTAGAACTTGGAAGTGCAATGGATTTTGTGCGAGGTCTTGAATATATTAAAAACAATGAAGGAATACCTACTTTATATATTAATGGAAGAATATTTGATAAAAAAAGTGATTTTTACCCGAATCTTGGAAAAGAAATGGCAATGCATGATAGAGAAGAGAAGGAATATATTGAAGACTATGCGCCCAACTCTTTCACACTTTCTTGCCCATCAGATAGCAATTGGAAAAACAGGCTAATTGATACAGCTGAGTTTTGTATTAAAGGCTATGGAGCAACAGGGGTTTACCTAGATCAAGTAGGTTCAGCTGAACCTTTTCCTTGCTATAATTCCAATCACACACATAATCATATTGGTGAATTTAATAATGGACAGTTAGAAGTTTTAGAGAAAATACATGAAAGAATAACAAAATATGATAAAAAGAGCTTTATATTAACAGAAAACATTGGAGATATTTATTCAAGCTATACTTTTGCAAACTTAACTTGGAATGGAGAATTCTACGATGAATACTTTAATGTTATAAAATATATTTTTCCAGAATTTGTTCAAATTAATATGGTTAACCCAAGAAGATATATTAAAGATAAAAGCTTTCAAGAAAAAATGTTTTATAGAGATTTAGAAAATGCAATGTTGTTAGGTTCTATTTTTTGGTATGCACCCACTAGAAAAAAGGTTAGTTATCAAAAACCTATGATTGAATGTATGGAGCAAGCTCTTAAGTTTAGATCTTTTATTCAAGAAGAAATTAAAAATGCTGTTTATAATGATGATGTTTATATCAAAAATAAACCTAAAAATGTAAACGCTTCAATTTTTGAAAATGAAAAAGGCTATGTTTTATTAGTAGGCAATAAAGAAGTGGATAGTTTTAATATTGAAGTAGAACTTCCTAATAGGGTTGAGGTAGTATTCCATAAAGATTTTATGCTAAATGATTTGAAAAATCAGTCCCAAGTTTTAACAGACACCGCTCTTGTAAAAGGGGAATCAAGATTTGAAGTAATTGTATTAAAAAAAATGGATGTGTAATGACTATGATAAAAGAGAACTTAATTAAAGATAATTATTTGCAAGTTATAAATCGTGATCTTGAAACTGAGTATTTAACAATTTATTTTATTAAACTAAGCGTTCCTGAGGAAGTAGGAATTAGAAGTGGGGATAGTGCATTTATAGTTTCTCCTAATGGAGAAAATTTATTAATTGATTGTGGCTCTCCTTCTACACATAAGCAAATAATTCCTCTTTTAAAAGATTTAGGTATAAAAAAAATAGACAACTTATTAGTTTCCCATGCTCATTTAGATCATCTCGGTAGTTTTTCAGAAATTGTGAAAGAGTTTGAAATTGGCAAAGTCATAAGAAGTAAAATAGAATTTAATTTTAATAAATATTACAACGCCTTTGAAAAAGCTTGTATAAAAAACAATTTAGATGTTGTATATGTTGGTGCTGGCGATTCATTAAACTTTGGAAACGAGATAATAGTGAATATTTTAAACCCTATATATCCTGTTAGGTATCCTGAGAATTATTTAGAAAATAACATTGAATTTTTAAATAGTGAAAGTATTGTTGTTCAGCTTATGTATGGTTCTTCAAAAGTATTGTTTGGAGGAGATTTATATATAGAGGGTGAAAATCAATTGCTTGATAAATATGGAAAAAGTTTAAAAGCAGATGTGTTAAAAGTAAATCACCATGGAGAGAAGACTTCAAATGGACAAAGATGGGCAAATGAGTTAAAACCTCAAGTGGTTGTATGCATGGATGACGGACTTTGTGACGATGTTGTTTATAATAATTATATTGAAAGTGGAGCTGATTATTATAGTACTTACAATAAAGGTACAGTGAAAGTGCAAGTAGATAAAAACCACAATGTATCTGTTTTAACTCAATATGATTAATTTATCGTTTAGTTTTTATTGACGCTATGTAAAAAATATCAAATCGTCTAGTTGGATAAATAAGAAGCATAATTTATTTTAGGTTGGTTTTTAGCTGCAAAAAACAGTTAAGAAGCAGCCTTTATTAATAGGGGTTTTATTTTTGCTAAATGATAAGAGAAAACTTGTTGGCTAAGCCTTGTTAATCAAATTCTTGAATAAATATTTGTAATAAATTTACTTGTACTATAAAAAATTATAAACAAATGGTATTTGTTTTTTTAGAGTTTTAGTAGTATTTTGTTATTAGTTAGATTAATTGATAAATATATTAAATTATTTACATGTGTTTTTAACAAAGGAGAAAATACAAGTGAAGATTGATTTTAAATTAGAGAACGCTGTTAAAAAGCGTTATAGTGTAAGAAATTATAGTGATAAAGAAATCTCTTCAGATATTCAAAAATCTATTAGATTATTTGTAGACTCTTTAGATAATCCTTTTGGAAAAAAAGTTAATTTCCATTATTTTGGTAGTGAGCACTTAAGTGGTGATAAGCTGCGGGGTTCCTATGGAATTATTAAAGGAGCTAAGCAATATATTGGCGCAACAATAAAGTTAGAGCCATTATCCCTAGAAGCTTTAGGATATGAAGTTGAAGCATTGATGCTTTATTTAGCTAATTTAGATATAGGGACTTGTTGGCTCGGTAAAACATTTGATCAGAAAGGGTTTTTTAAATCTCTAGATGTAGAAGAAGGTGAAATACTACCAATTGTCACTCCGTATGGATATGCATCAGATAAAAAGCGTGTTAAAGATATTTTTATGAGAAAGATCGCAGTATCCCATAAACGTAAACCTTGGGATACGCTATTTTTTAAAGATAGTTTTAATACTCCTCTTACCCAGAGGGAGGCGTTCAATTTTGAGTTTGCCTTAGAGATGGTTCGCTTAGCTCCATCAGCTGTAAATAAGCAACCTTGGAGAATTGTCTTAAGGGATAATATATGGCATTTCTATGAAGAAAAGACTTTAGGATTTAGTGGAATGTTCCCTTATGATATTCAAAGAATAGATATAGGTATTGCAGCTGCGCACTTTGATTTGGCAGTTAAGGAACAAGGTATGCAGGGAAACTTTGAAATATTAAAACACCCAACAATAGAAATACCGAAAAACATGGAATATGTATTTTCTTGGATTAGAGAAGAATAATGATATTTTTAAAAATTGCTATTA
>CAZHNE010000164.1:0-3887 GCA_964533775.1 uncultured Spirochaetaceae bacterium
AGAAAGGTTGTTATTCTATTCAAAACCTTGATTCTTCTTTAAATGTAAATCCAGACTATAAAATAGAAAATACCATAAAAGAAGAACATCTATTAACATTTATTCCCTCTACTGGTATTTATTTAAATAATAAAAAAATAGATATTGATTTAGCCTTTATCCTTATCCACGGAAATGAGGGAGAAGATGGGAAAATTCAAGGATTACTCCATATAATGGATATTAAATATGCTGGTGCTAATACAGCAAGTAGTGCTGTAGGTATATATAAGCAGTTTACCCACCTTATTCTTAAAGCTAGTGGTATAAAAACTGTTGATACAATTGTTATAACTAAACATGAAAATATTAAGCCTTTAGCTTTTTATCAAAAAAAGCTCTCCTCTTCTCTCTTTGTTAAAAGTGAAACAACAGGCAGTTCTGTTGGAGCTATCCCTTTAAAAGATCCAAGTGAAGAAATGTTTAAAGAAGCTCTTAAAGAAGCATTTAAATACAGTGAGAGAGTATTAATTCAACCTTTAATGGAAAACATGCAAGAAATGGAAGTTGCTGTATTAGAACTCTCTAACAAGGAGTTAGTTGCTGGGGGCCCTGGAGTAATTGTTGATCCTAATAATAATGGATTTCTCTCTTATGAAAAGAAATATAGTCACACAAGTAAGGCGTACATAGACCCCACCCTTGTAACTGATAAGAATTTAATAAAAGAGATACAAAATAGAGCAAAGAAAATATTTAAAATATTAAATTTATCTGGTTATTCTAGAATTGATTTCTTTTATAAAGATGATGAGATATACCTTAACGAAGTAAATACAATTCCAGGTTTAACAAGTAGGTCTCACTACCCTGTGTTAATTAACTCTGCCTCTATTTCTCTCCTTGAAGCTATATATGAAATATGTAGGAGAGCTTATGAGTAATAAGGTTTTCTTTCATGTTGATATAGATGCTTTTTTTGCAGCAGTTGAGATATTAGACAATCCCTCCCTTGCTGATAAGCCAGTAATAATTGGTGGAAGGAGTAAAAGAGGAGTTGCATCTACTTGTAACTATATTGCTAGAAAATATGGTGTTCATTCAGCTATGCCAATACAAAGAGCGTTAAATCTTTGTCCCCATGCTGTAATTCTACCAGGAAGACATGCAAGATATGCACAAAAGAGTAAAGAAGTTATGTCTCTCTTTTCTGAGTTTTCTCCCTCTGTTCAACAAGTATCTGTGGATGAAGCTTTTTTAGATATGAGTGGCACAGAAAAGCTGTTTGGTCACCCCTATCAAGTTGCTACTAAATTAAAAGCCCTAGTAAAGGAAAAAACAGGTCTTACAATTAGCGTGGGTATTGGGCCTTCTAAGCTAATTGCTAAACTTGCTAGTGATTACAATAAGCCAGACGGACTTTGTATTGTTGATGAAGGGAGGGTTATTGAATTTATCGATGCAGTTGGTTTAAAAAAACTGTGGGGAGTTGGTAAAGTAACTCAAAAGCTACTCTCTAAGAAAAACATTAAAACAACCCAGGAATTAAGAACTTATAGCCGTTCCTACCTTCAAAAATCATTTGGGGAATCTATGGGAGAATATCTCCACCAAGTATGTAGAGGAGAAGATCCTGGTATTTATAGTGGAGAGCCAAAGTCTCATTCCATTTCTACAGAGAGAACCTTCCATGAAGATGTTGCAAGCATTGATATAATTGAAAACTATCTACTCGATATGAGTCATGAGGTTATGTTTAGATCTATTAAAGAAAAACAAATGGCAAGAACGATTGGAGTAAAGATTAGATATAGTGATTTTAAAACTGTTACTGCCCAAATGACTCCTAGTGAGCCAATATATTGTGCTGAACAAGTTTATAAGTATTCAAAGATGCTATTTAATAAAAGGTGGAAAAAACTACCTATAAGACTTCTTGGGGTTGGTCTTTACCAAACTTATGAAGGAGAAACTCCTTATCAAGAGGATTTGTTTGCAGAAGATAATAAAAAAAGAAGAGCCCTAGAAAAAGTAGCCGTTGAATTGCAGAAAAGTGGTAAACATTTAACTAAAGCAACGTTATTAACGAAAGATTCTAATTATCTAAAAAAGGAAAATTAGTAAAAAAATCAAATGGATCACTTGAACAAGATTCAAAATTATTGTTTTTTAGAACTATATAAGTAGCTCCAATAATGCCTGCGTCATTTGCTAGCATTGCAAGCTCAATTTCAGCTTCTTCTTTTATGCTATCAAGAACATAACTATCAAAAGATTTTTTAATAATATTTAAAAGAAAGTCCCCAGCTTTAGAGAGCCCTCCTCCAATAATGATTTTAGATGGATTTATTACAGATGCCATAAACCCTATTCCCATAGCAAGATAATCCATAGCATTTTCAATTGTGGAACGACATAGCTTATCCCCATTTTTTGCTAAGTTGAATATATCTTTGGCATTTAATTTATTCTCAATATTTTTTAATTCTAAACTAACCCTATCTGGATTTTCTTCAATTTGTTTTCTTACTGCTTGAACGATTCCATCAGCAGAAGCAATAGTATCTAAGCACCCTATATTTCCACAGTTACATTTAAAGCCATTCTTATTAACTTTTACATGGCCGATCTCTCCTGCAACTCCTTTATTGCCGTTTAAGATTTCGCCATTAGCAATGCTAGCACCACCAACACCTGTTCCTAAAGTAACCATTATTAAGTTTCTAGAATTATTTCCAGCACCAAGCCAGTTTTCTCCAATAGCTGCAAGATTAGCATCGTTTTCTATATAAAGAGGTAAAAAGGTTTTCTTTCTAAATTCTTCTTTTAATGGGTAGTTTTTCCAACCAATATTTACAACCTGGTAAACAACCCCATTTATGTTATCAACAAAGCCGGGAACTCCTATGCCAATACCTAAAAAGTTGTTTAGTTCTAAACCCATTTTAGCTGATTGATCCTCTAGAGATTCCCAAATATCGTCTACAATAGTTTCACCATTGTTTTTAATATTAGTTTTTATTTCCCACTTTTTTATTATGGTTCCTTCTATATCAACAAACCCTAATTTAATGGTTGTTCCACCGATATCTATTGCTATAATTAATTCTTCCATCTTTTTAACACCTAATTACTTTTTCTTTATTCTATATCTTAAAAGAGTAAAACTAAAGAAAATAAATTGCTTAAAGATCAACAATCAAAGTTACATTGTTAGTATTCAGTAGGAAACACCTCTTTCTTATTGTTTAAAAAGGTTAGAGTTAGAATATAAATATTAGAGTAATAACAATTGATATTATTATCCTATACCAACCAAAAACAGAAAAGTCATTTTTTCTAACATAATTAATTAAAGCTTTAATTACTAAGAGAGAAACAACAAACGAAACTAAAGTACCTACAAACAATACCCCATATTCTAGAGAAGAATAATTATATCCTAATTTTATTAGTTTTAATAAAGAAGCACCAAACATTACGGGAATAGCCATAAAGAATGAAAACTTTGCAGCAATTGGTCTTTCAATTCCAATTATAAGTCCGCCTAGTATAGTGGAACCACTTCTACTCGTTCCAGGAACTAAAGCAAGAGTTTGAAAGCATCCCATTTTAAAAGCATCTAAAAAGGACAAGTCATTAATGTTTTTAATTCTTAACTTTCTATCTTTGTTATATCTTTCTAAAACAACGTAAATAACACCGTAAAAAAATAACATTGCAGCTATTACTTGCCAGGTAGAAAGATATTCATCAATTATATCATCAAACAATAATCCTAATATCATAGCAGGTATTGTAGCTATAATAACTTTAAGCCAAATATTATATGTATCTTTTTTTTCTTGTGATGTTTTTTTTGATGTAAAGGGATTAAGTGTATTAAAATATAATACTAATACAGCTAA
>CAZHNE010000165.1:0-3881 GCA_964533775.1 uncultured Spirochaetaceae bacterium
TTCCAAAATATTTGGCCAGTAATTCTTCTTTATCAAACCATTCCGGTTTTTCATCTAGATAATCTTTGAGCGATGTTTTCTCAATAGCAGACTTCATCATTTCTACTGAGGCTTTTGCGTATCCTCTAGTTGTCTCAAGTTGCTCATGGCCCAAAACCCCAGAAACTAGTTCAAGACTCATTCCGCTTCTATATAATTCTGTAGCTTTGCTTCTTCTGAGCATATGAGAATATACATTTTTGGGAATTGTCTTGTCCTCGTTTCTTGCAATTGTTGCATACTTTTTAAGGAAAACCTGTACAGTCCTTACGCAAAGCTTATAGCAAGCTCCGTCTCTAATAGAATAGAAAAGGATTTTTGTCTCAACGTTTTCACCTTCATGAAATCTCACAAGATAATTACGAAGACAATAAACCAGATTATCTGAAAGTGGGATAATTCGTTCTTTTTTTCCTTTTCCATGGAGTTTCACAAATGGTATGTTAGCATCCAGAAAGAGATCATTTACTTTTACGGATAATACTTCTGAAATTCGACAAGCAGTTTCATATTGGAAGAGAATTATGGTCTTGTTACGATATCCTTTTTTTGTGTTTGGAATTGAGTTAATAATCAATTCCATATTGTTTGTAGATAGTATTTCGCGAATCAAACTTTCTGTCTTACATGGTCTAACACTTAAAACTTCGCTTAGGATTGGAACCAATGAAATATCAATTTCTGCAGCATACTCAACATATGCTTTTAGTGCCGATAATCGAAGATTTCTACTGCTAGCGCAGTTGCCTCTCTTGTCTTCTAACCATTTCATGAATAAATATAAAGATTCTCTTGTGCATTGAGAAAATTTAAAATCAATACAAGAGATTCTTAGCTCTGTATAGACGAACTTACGAAATAGTGTCAAAGCCATGGAGTAAGATGAAATAGTATAGTGGCTCATACCTGAGTTAGGAAGGTAGGAGTTTAGATAATCAAATGTGCAGAAAAAAAATAATGGTCCATTCTCAGTCTTTTTCATAGTCGAAAATCTCCTTTGGCAACTTTCCTGTAGCATTGAAGAATCTTTGCAGAGTAGGAAATTGCTTGTCAATTTGATGAAAGTAGTGATAAGATGCTTGAATTCCGTTATGTCCTAAATGTCTACAAAGATACGGAATCATAGTGTTTAAATCTTGCCCTTCCTCAGCCCATTTAGTAATTATATGAATTACAAAACAATGCCTTAAAATATGGATTGTGGGAATTTTACAATCTTCTGTATTTGCTTGCTGTTGTAGTAACTGTCGCCAGCTATTTCTGAAATGCTTTGATGCAGTTCTACTTTTAATTGGAGCTAAATCATTTTCTCCAGGGAAAAACCACGTTCTAGTATCAAAGAATTTACTCATTTGAATATGATACTTTTTAATTAGTTTAAAAAGATCATCAGCAATGTAAATATATCGATATTTATCTCCTTTTGAATGGGTAATAAGGATCCTTTTTCTTTCCCAATCAATATCATGGCATTTTAAATTTGTGCACTCACTTACTCTCAATCCAAGGCAATAACACATTCTGAGAATAAGTGGATATTCCAGTGCTATATGAGAATATCGTCCTTTTGGTCTACAAACCCAAGAATCCACAATAGAAAACAACTTATTCAGATCCTTCCTATCTGGAAAAAACGGTATAGGGCGCGGCTGCTTCCTAATAGGTTTAGGAAGATATGCATCTACACCCAATGAAATCATATATTTGACAAGCATAATTGTTGCATCCATTCTATATTTTCGAGAGTTTATACATTCTGCGGTTTCAATTTCACTCCACGCTTTTATAACTTCCTTATTAAGAATTCCAGTATCATATTGTGATTTATACAGAAACTTATCAAATCTCCAGAGGAAAAGTGTCTCATTATTATATGAATAACCAAGCTTGCGTTTCTCATCAATTAGCCCCTTTATGTATGGACCTAGTTTTGACCTAAATTCTTTTTCTACAAGCTTTTTCATAATAAGTCTCCCTTATACTCAATTCCTTTAAGAGAAATGCAACAAAGACGCATCGCCTTCTCATTTGTATCCAAATATTTTAAAACACTATCGTTTGATGAATGTCCAAGAGTCTCAGCAATTATTGATACTGTTGATCCAGAGCTAAGCATTTCGGTTGATAGCGTTTTTCTCAAGATGTGGTTTTTACAATGAACTCTGTCACCAAACAGATGTTCTAATAATGGAATTTTTACAGTTTTTAATGGCTTAAACGGATGACGGGATGTTATGAAAATATATTCACTATCAATACTAGGACGTTCATTTTCAATGTACCGTACAATGCTGTTAAGTACAGTATTGGGCAAAGGAAGAATCAATTGTTGTTTTGTTTTTTTTTGTACAATATGAATTTCCATAAGTGAAATAAAAATATTTTGGAATTTGAGTGATAAAGCATCGGAAATTCTTAAACCAAGAAAACGTTCTAATTTTACTATTGCTATATCCCTAAGAATTGTAGGAGAGCCTTCGCTTGCCTTCAGCGCCTTTTTTAAAAGTATATCTTCTTCATTGCTTAGAACTTTAACTGGCCGAATGCTAATGGCAGAGCAACAAGGTAACGCCTTTGATAAACAAGCTGTTATACTATTTGTTCTTTCTAGATATTTAAAAAAATTCCTAATGCGGGTATTGTAGGCGTTTTTTGACTCTGGTGTTTTATAATTAATATCCTGCGAATTAAATTCTTTGACAATTAATGGAGTAACAGATTCAAATGATTTAATTTTTTGTAAGTTTAAGAAAATTATTAATCGCATGATACAACACCTATCCATTTTAATAGTTGTCTTTTCTAAACCATCTTGAGTACGTTCTCTTAAATATCCATTGACTGCCTTCACCGCCCACTCAGGTATTTTTGCTTTTTTTTCACGATAGACGCTAATTAAGCTGATATCTCTCTGGCCGCTCATGTATTTGCTTGCAAAAAGAAGATATAATTCTTGAGTTTTCATACGGATCTTGAACCTTCCGGCCATTTCTAAGGCCCATACATGGACAAGTTTTTTTGAATAACATAGTTTATTCACCTCAAGGAATAGCCCAAAAGTGTTGAAGGCTCTTTGTGCCTCTGGGATTGTATTATGAGAGTACCCATCTTTTTGCATGTCTATGATAATATTTTTACTGGCTTTGTAAAATTCTAATATTGAATATTCTCTAGGGAAGTTACTAACATCAATATTAAAATCATTAGATAATAATAGATGCTGTGTAATCCGAAGATCGTGAAGCTTTTCAATAAAAAAATATTGTCTATTTTGTTGTAGAGCATAGTACTGCCAGAAAAGATAGTGCGGAGAATAACTACCATTTTCCACGAGAAAATTTCGTAAGGTGTTTATTGATATTTCTGAAATTGAATTAAATGATGAATAAATTAGAAATTTACCTAAGAAAAAGCTCAGATTTGATCTGATACAACTCGAAAGTTTAATATTTGTATTAGGCTTCAATAAAATGATTTCTTCAATAATATCTTTAATCCAAGATGGCAAGGATGTATAGGGAGAATGCAAAAATAACTTTTTACGTATATCTGCTTTCTCAAATATTTTTGAGGCAATTTTGATTTGAATTTCGCGATATTCAAAAAAACTTTTTTTTGTTTTTTCAGTTTCAAAGAGTAATTGCAACATACTATTAGCATTTTCTAGAGAATATTTAAGTCTTCTTTTCTCTAACATTTTTTTAAATTCTGTTGCTTTTAAGTTAATTTTGGAAGCTCTTTGCTCATCAGCTTCTAAAATAAGATACTTCAAGGCTTTTTCATAAGATTCATACTTCATAGAAAGCCCCTCCTTGGGACTATCTATAGTATTGCATGATTAT
>CAZHNE010000166.1:0-3862 GCA_964533775.1 uncultured Spirochaetaceae bacterium
TACTATCAAGTATTAAATGGGAATTAACACAAATAATACTTAGTAACCAAAGAAAGTGTCATCAATAATTCTCTTTGTTTTTATATTTAAACTTTTTAAGTGTTTTTTAATATCTTTTAATACGTTTGGTTTGCCAGAATTATAATAATATGCTCGATTTTCATATTTTTTTGATATTTCTTCAATTTTTATTTTACTTTCTTCTGCACTTTGTACTTTGTGAAATGTCATTTTCTCATTATTTTTTACGATCTTTTCTATTTCATCTCCATACAAGTAATAATTATTTGAAGCATATATTATTTCAATATTCCTATTTTTATTATTTTCTAATTCTTTAAGTAATCCTCTTATTGGTGTTATCCCTACTCCACTGGCAAACATTACTATTGGGGAGTATTCATCTTGTATCTTGAACCAGCCAAAAGGGCCTCTAATAGCTACTTTATCACCTCTTTTCATACTCAATAAAACTTGCTTATAACTACTAACATCTTTACCAGTTCTCGTTCCAAGTAATATAAATCCTTCTTTTTCTATTGAGGCTATGCTAAACCCTCTAAATGATTTTCCTTTAACTTTTTGATTGGGTAAAGTAAACATACCATGCTCACCAGCTTCCCATGTAACTTTTGATGTTGGTTTTAATTTGATTGAAAAATAGTCTTCATATGGATTTTCAATAGATTGCACCTCTAAAATTGCTTTTTTAAAAATACCTTTAAAATCTGATAGTTTCATAATACATGACCTCTTTTTTCTTTTCTAATTTTTCACAATTGTTACAATGCTTATTAGCTTTATTTTAATACATGCTCTAACAATTAGACACGATAAAAACTATTTGCTTATATATCTTTCCACACTATTGACTGATTTGTAATTTGAGCTGTAAAAGCATCGCTAAGCGGTAGTTCTGTTTGAAACAAAATAAATGTCATTAAACCAAGTATAGGTCGTAGTTCTTCTGGGAATTTATCAACCCTTATAACTGCACTAGAAGAAGGTAAAACTTCAAACTCTTTTGAAAATTCAATATTAGAAGATCCTGAAATATCGAGCCAACTTGTATTTAATACAACATCAGATAAATTTGCTTTCCAGTTTTCAACAGCCAAGGTCATTTCAAGATTGTCTAAATTCCAATTTTGAGGATCTCTAACAAATAATAGCGGACCAACAATCATTTCAGGACCAAAAAGCATTGCATCAAGAACTTGCTCATCAAGTTTAAAAAACAAATCATTTAGCTTCAATTGCATTAAAACTTTTGAATCAATATTAGTGATATTCTCACTAATTAAGTTTACACTCTCTAGTCCATCTAAGTTAACAGCTAAAGAGCCTATACTCGTTGATAAATCAGGAACGATAAGACTTGCTCTTTCAACACCCATATTTATTGATTCTAAAAGCAATTTATCAGTAACCATATTACCTGTTATAGGGGAATCTAAAAGATCTATTACTACTTGTCCCTGCAACTTTGTATCACAGTGTTCTACACCAAATAAAACTTCTTCTTTTTCAATTTCAGTATCTACAACTGCATCAGTTATAGAAATATTAAAGTCACGAATATTTTCATTATCTTCGTTTTTTGTTGTATTTACTTTTGATACTAAAGCTCCTAAAGAGATATTAACTTTATCACCCGAAATTGTATCTTTAAAATTAAATCTTAAATCATTGGTAGCCATGGTTACTAAATCTAAATCAATACTATCAAGTTCTAATTCACCAGTTTCAACTTCTTTTATAATATCTAAAACTGATTTCCCTCTTACTTTTGTATCATAGCTTGCTATATCAAATAAAACGCTAAACCCCGCAATGTTTGCATCTACAGCTGCATCAGTCATAGAAATATTAAAATCACTAATATTTTCATTATCTTCAGTTTTTGTTGTATTCATTTTTGATGCTAAAGCTCCTAAAGAGATATTAACTTTATCACCCGAAATTGTATCTTTAAAATTAAATCTTAAATCATTGGTAGCCATGGTTACTAAATCTAAATCAATACTATCAAGTTCTAATTCACCAGTTTCAACTTCTTTTATAATATCTAAAACTGATTTCCCTCTTACTTTTGTATCATAGCTTGCTATATCAAATAAAACGCTAAACCCCGCAATGTTTGCATCTACAGCTGCATCAGTCATAGAAATATTAAAATCACTAATATTTTCATTGTCTTCATTTTTTATTGTATTCATATTCGATACTAAAGATACTATCGTTATATTAACTTTATCAGAAGAAGAATTATCTTTAAAATAGAATTCTCCATCTTTAATATCTAAGCTTATGGAATCTAGATTAATTTTAGATTCTTGTTCTGCTATCATTTCAAGAAGATTAGACGTATTGATGCCCTCTACTAATGGTGAAAAGCTTCTAGGGTTTAAAGAAGTTTTTCTTGCTGTAAGTTCATCTTTACTTTGAGAATTTGCCATTAACCCTTGAAAATCCACTATATTTTCATAACTTGTATTTTGTGTGGGAACTGTATTTGAAGTTAGTGGAGCTAATGTTATGCTCCATTTATTAAAAGAATCTCCATTACTAATTATGAATCTACCATCTTTAAAATCCATACTTATTAAATCTAAATCAACCATATCAACTTTAGATTTTCCACTTATCATAGTATTTACAATTTCTATAACATTCTCACCTTGCACTTTTGAATCATAACTTCCTATTTTGAAAAAAAGATTATCGCCTTCAAAGTCACCATCTAAAGTGGCATCAGTCATAGAAACTTCTAGATCCACTGCCCTTTCATCATTTTCATTGGTAACGGTATTTAATGAAGCCCCAAGTGATTTTAAATTTACAACATCTATAGAGGGGGTTTCTCCTTTTAAGTTATTAAGGTTTACATTCATACTATCAATTTTAGACAAATCAATTTCAACTTTACCTTCTATAAGATTAGTAATAAGTTCATTAACTGCAGTTCCCTGTACTTGAGTCTCATAGTTTTCAATAAAGATAGCACTACTATTATTAGAATCACTGTTCATATTTACAGCGTCCATAGAAATATCAAATTCTCTAACAGTTTCACCTTTTTCATTCTCTATAGTTTCAAGCCTTGCTACTAAAGAGTTTAAATCTACAGCTACAAGAGATGAGGTTAATTGTGTTTTACCTAAATTGACTTTTACTTTATCAATTTGAGAAATAGCAGACCCTATATTACCACTAGAGAGATTATTAACGAAATTAGCGTCTATTTTTCCGTTTACGCTAACTTTTACATCGCTTAAACCAAGTAAAACATCAACTCCCTCTAGATTAAAATCCATATTTATACCAGAAACTGCTAAGTCAACATCACGAATAACACCTTTGTCTGGGGATATTACCAAAGCCATAATTTCTTGAACAGGAACTGTTATTACTGCCTCATCAATGGTTATTTTACCTTTAATATACTTATCTGCTATACTAAGGTTCTTAGCTGTTACACGCCCATTAGCACTATCAATCTTTATAGATTCATAGGTAACATTTTCACTAAGGCCTTCAGCGGCTATTTGATTTTTAATAGTGTCGTCTATCAAAGATGAAACCTTATTGTTTACTATTGGTAGTGCTACGATTATAATCACAGCAATAACAATAACGAAGATAACAAGTTTAAGTAGCGGCTCCTTCTTTTTAGTCTTTTTAGTCTTCTTCATCGTAGCCTCCAGAAAAATTAGTAAGTTGTAAAAAAAAGGATAAAATTATAGAGCATGAGTTTGCCTTCTATTTAAAAAAACTTAAACTTAATATTATACCTGAATCCGTATAAATAAAATTAACATATATTAACAAATGTTAAGCCTTTATTATTGAATAAAATAAC
>CAZHNE010000167.1:0-3845 GCA_964533775.1 uncultured Spirochaetaceae bacterium
TTAGAAACTAATATATTCTATATGCTGCATGGAACTTTTGATAAATATACTTGTTGGGAAGGAATACTTGATACAACTGATCCCAATACTTACAACACACCAACAACTCAACATCCTGAAAACTCAAACAATACTAATGGCTCTAGAGAACCCGGATCACTAATTGATAACAGAAATGCTGTTTCTGAAACCTTAGTTATTGGGGCTAGTGCTAGTTATAATGTAAGCAAAAGCTTAAGTTGTTTTGTTCAAGTGGACTATATTAACATTAACAACTACCAAAACATCCTTAATGAAAAAACATCTGATGTTCAACTTGTCCTAAGTGCAACCTATAGTCTTTAAGAATAATTGATATATTATTATCTTGGTAACATCTTTAAAGTTTATTTAACAATAAAAGATGTTACCATTTTTTTGAGCCACTAAATATAAAATTAAGTATCGTATGCTTCACTTTTAACTTTCAAATAATAAAAAAAACTTGTTGCAAATTTTGAAGTGCTTCGCTTTATGAATTAAAGTAGTTTTTTAAATGTAAGCAAAATAACAATATTAATTTAGATTGATAATATAAATTCTTTTAATTATACTAAAGAAAGTGTTAAAAATATGTTCATCAAGGGAAAAAATGAAAACAAAAATTAAAGTAACTTTATTAATATTATCTTTATTTGCAATTAATACTGTTTTAGCAATTACTCCTTCTTCAATACATGATAGAGAATCCTTTTTAGTAACAACTGTAGATCATCTGGCACGTAGTTCTAAGATAACTGGTATATATGATAGTTTTCCTGTAACTGGAGCAAGTATCTTAATTACATTTAATCAAATTGACCGAGCTAAATTAAATGATAATGAAAAATCTCTATACGATAAAGTTGAAACCGAATTATATAGTGATGATTACTTAGTAAAAACTGATGATGGATTTGCAGCTAACTTTGAAATGCCTATAACATTAGAGAAAAACTATTATAAAACATCCGATGGCCGTAAGTTAAAAAGATATGAGCTACTAAACCAATACAAGGATATAGCTCCTTGTGTGGATTTTAGATCTCAATTATATTTTGGGGATAATTTATACGGTTATTCTCAATTTGCTATAAAAGATAATTTAAATTACAGCCTAACTCATGATGCCCCAAATAAAAGCGACAATTTACGTTCAATAGGTTTTTTCTTAAATGATGGTAGTGACTTTGAAACACATCAACCCTATAAAGTAGGACTGTCCCTTGGTGATGAACACTATAATTTCCAAGTTGGTAGAAACAGATTATCAACCGGATCAGGAGTCAGTGGAAACTTCTTTATAGGTGATAACTTTAGTAAGCAAGATTATGCATCATTCTCTCTTTTGTCCCCAATAGTTTCATACACTGTTTCTATGACCCTTTTTGACCAACAAACCGACTCTCTGAACTTTGATAAAATTTCTTTTAATGGAATGCAACAGTATAGAGTTATGCATAAAGCTAAAATAAACTTATTCAAAAATCTCTCTTTAGATGTTTATCAAGGAGCTCTTTTCCAAGTCGATAGCTTCAACTTTAGAATGGTTATCCCTTTTATGTATGTTCACAACTATTTTAATTTTGCAGATAGAGTAGACGTTAGTGGAAATGATGAAGCCAATAATGTATTAGGAATACAAACTAAATGGGTTTTCAGCAAAGGCCAAGAAATAAACCTAATATTATCCTTTGACCAAATTCAACTAAATGAATCCGCTGATGTTTTCCCTCAAGCCTATGGCCTTTTAGCAAATTACAAAACCACAAGAATACTAAAAAAGGGAATATTAAGCGAAGCTTTTGAAGCTGCTTACACATCTCCTTACCTCTATTTGAATGAGAAAAAAGTAAATGGCGAAACAAGCTATAACTATGATCATATTTATGGCAATCATTATAGAGATTTCGATGAAATTGGTTATGGAGGCTATTATTATGGGCCAGATACTTTAATGCTTGCCTATTATATAAATTATTTTAATTTAAATAATTGGAATTTAGGCGCTAATCTATCACTTAGAGTTCATGGAACAAAAGGTATAAAAACCTTACCAATCTATGAAGACACTATTACTGATACTATTTCCAACGATTTTATTGTTGGTACTCCAGAATATATCATACAGTTTATACCAAATTTTTCTTTTCCTTTAACAAAACTTTTGACAATCAAAGGTTCTCTTGGATTTAGTGGGATAATAAACCATTACCATGATTTCTCTTCCCCATTGTTTTTTAACGTTCAAGGTAAAATTAGTGCTCAAATAAACATCGTATAAAGAAGTTTTTACTTGTCCTTATAACTCCCAATAGTAGCTGATAGGTTTTACTATGGAATTATTTGTCTCACAGTCAAAAATATACTATACCAAACTTGTCTTCTTTATCATTTATAGCTTATAGTAAACTTATGAAAAAAATAATTTGTATATTAATTATATTAGTAATATCTTCTTCTCTTTATTCAAAAGACCAAGAGATATTACCAATTGAAAACAAGATTTATGATTATATTGATTATGTTTATATATTAGACTCAAAACTTCCTCCTACTGCTGTTAAACCTTATTCTATAAGTCAAATGAAAGTGTATTTAAATGCTATTGACTATAATTCTTTAAACAAGACAGCAAAAAGATATTATCAATATATTAGCAAAGAAATTAACAAAAAAACTCTTGATATAAAACTAGATGATTCTTCTTCAATTGATATAGGAGCAGAAGGTGGCTTTGAACTATATTCTCACTCTAATACAGAAGATGTAAAAACATATAGAGACTGGGTTTATAATCAAGAAGATAGAATTCCTCTGCTTAAACTAAGCTTAAAAATCGCTATAAATGATGTTTTCTTCACAAGTAGTGAATTACAATACATGCAAGGTAAGTATGAACCAAGTGATGATCCTGAATATTATTTAAACAATGCTGCCTTTTTTAATGCTTATACTGATGGTAAAGGTATTGGTAGCATTGCTACAGCTACTGATAGTTTTATATACAATATAAAAACAGACCAATATACGAACTCTTATTCCACAAACTTTCCCAAAGCTAGTAAATACATTGATTTTGATACACCAAAAAGATCTATTTTTTCAGTGGGTGGAACGAACTTAAACTTTAACTATTCAAAAGACAAACTTAATTGGGGAAACAGTATTTTAGGGAACTTTATTTTTAATGACCATATTAAAAACACTTACATGAACCTTAAAGTGTTTTCTCCAAAATTTAATATTAACAACACAATTGCTTTTATAAACACTCAAACTCATAGTGGGGAGTCCCCTGATGAAAAAGTTAAAATGTTTTTTACGCATAGACTTGAATTTATGCCTTTTGATTTTTTTAGATTCGCAGTAAGTGAAAATGTAATGTATGCAAATGATCAGCCTATTCTTCTATATTTCAACCCCTCCTACATATATCACAACATAAATATGAGGGGTATGTTTAATGCAATAGCTTCATTAGAAACAGAAGTGTTATTATTTAATAGAGTAAACTGGTATTCTCAATTTGTTTTAGATCAAGCTAGAGCACCAAATGAAAATGATAGTCAATCTGCTGCATGGGGATTTTCTAGTGGTTTAAATTACATATTACCAGTTAACGACAGTATATTATCATTGTCCCTAGAGGGTTTAATCACTCTTCCCACTCTTTATAGACGTGATCATGTTGATTTTTTAACTTTTGATAGAACTTTTGTTATTGACCAAAGTTATGTTATAGATCCGACATTTATTGGATACCCAGAGGGAGGAGATACTGTTGCTTTTAAAATACAAGGTAATTACGATAAGCTAAACAAGTT
>CAZHNE010000168.1:0-1693 GCA_964533775.1 uncultured Spirochaetaceae bacterium
TTTGGTGGTTATGCAACGCCTCTTCATACAAACTTTAGCCCAGTTATGAAGCATTATTACAATGAAGAATTAGATGATTATTATAAAAGAGATCTTGATAAAGCTAAAGAACTATTAGAAGAAGCTGGTTATGGGGAAGGTTTAGAAATTGATATAACAGTTCCTTCTAATTATTATCAACATGTTAATTCAGCACAAATTATCGCAAGTGTAGCAGAAGAGTTAAACGTTAAGGTTAATATAATCAACGTTGAATGGGGAACTTGGCTTGAAAAGGTTTACACAAACAGAGATTACCAAAGTACAATAATAGGGTTAGCTGGAAAAATTGATCCAAATGATATTTTATCGAGGTATGCAACAACTTATAAAAGAAACTTTATTAATTACTCTAATGAAGAGTATGACAGGGTAATTGATGATGCAGCCCAAACAACAGATGATGCTAAACGTGTTCTTTTATATAGAAGAGCTCAAGAGATATTAAGTGAAGAAAGTGCATCTGTATGGTTGTGTGATCCCAATAATACTGCAGCTATGAGAAAAGACTTATTAGGCTATCAATATTATCCTGCTGGATTAATTGATTTTTCTGCTATGAAGTATGATAATTAATTTATTGTAAATGTAACTATTAATAGTAGAAATCTTGTATAATCTATTTAATTTTAAAAATTAGGAATTGTCATGCGCTATGTTTCAAAAAAGTTGTTAAATGCTTTAATAACACTTTTACTCTCATCAATTATAACTTTTTTTATTTTTAATATTTTACCAGGAGACCCCTCTCAGGTAATATTAGGAATAGATGCAAGCGAAGCACAGCTTATGGAGTTAAGAGAAACTATGGATTTAGATTCTCCTGCCGTTTATAGATATTTCTCTTGGATAAATAATGTATTAAAAGGAGACTTAGGTATTTCTTATAAATATCAAGCACAAGTGTCTCTTTTAATTTCAGATGCCATGAAAGTTACACTTCAACTAAGTTTTTATAGTTTAATCTTAACACTCCTTATAGCTATTCCTTTTGGATTATTATTAGTTTCAAAAGAGAATAAAAAAAGCTTTATTCCTTTATCCCTATTTTCACAATTAGGAATGAGTATACCTTCTTTTTTTGTAGGTATATTATTGATATGGATTTTTACAGTAAAGTTACAAATTTTACCTTCAATTGGCTATGTACCTTTTTCTACAAATCCACTCTTAAATTTTAAAAGCTTACTTCTTCCTAGCCTTTCAATTGCAATAGGGGCAGCTTCTATAGTAGTTAGATATTTAAAAACAAGTGTAGAGCAACAGTTAAAAAAAGATTATGTTAGAACAGCGTACAGTATTGGACTTAATGAGAAAACAGTTCTCTATCAGCACATATTAAGGAATGCTTTAATTCCAGTTATAACTATCGTTGGATTAATAATTGCTGACATTTTAGGTGGAAGTATAATAGTAGAAAATGTATTTAGCTTACCTGGAATTGGTAAATTGATTACTTCTAGTATTACAAGTCGTGACTTACCTTTAATTCAGGCTTTAGTCTTATATTTATCAGTTATTGTAATTGTCGTTAACTTTATAATTGATATTTTATATAAGACAGTAGATCCAAGAATAAGAATTGAAAAGGAAAGTTTATGAAAAAGTATTTTAAAAACACAAACTTTCTGTTTGGATTTATATTTTTAAGCTT
>CAZHNE010000168.1:1793-3836 GCA_964533775.1 uncultured Spirochaetaceae bacterium
GGATATTTTGGTGGCTTAGTAGATGAGATAATAAAAAAACTTATTGATACTTTAATGGCTTTTCCTGGCGTATTAATTGCTTTAATGCTTATAGCAGTCTTTGGCTCAACTACTACTAATATTATTGTAGCCCTTACTATAATGAGCATACCGAGGTTTTCAAGAATTGCGAGAGGGGGATATTACACCTTTAGAGAAGCCCCCTTTATACTTGCAACAAAGGCAAGAGGTGCTAGTAATTTTAGAATTATGACTCTTCACATATTTTCCTATGTATTTGGTGATTTACTTGTAACATCTTCATTAACTTTTGCCAGTGCTGTTTTATCAGAAGCAGGTTTAAGTTATTTAGGTCTTGGTATTCAACCTCCAAATCCAAGTTTAGGAAAGATGGTTAGTGATGCTCAGTCTTATATATTACAAAAACCATCTTACGTTATTATACCAGCAATCTTTATTGTTGTTTTAGTAATGGGATTTAATCTTTTAGGTGATGGAATTAATAAAGTTATTAGAGAGGAGAGAGAGTTATGAATAAACAAGTATTAGAATTAAAAAATTATTCTCTCTCTATAAATGTTAAAGATCGCTTTGTAACTGCTGTAGATAATGTTAATTTAACTATTAACAAAGGTGAAATAATTGGACTTGTTGGAGAAAGTGGATGTGGTAAAAGTTTAACAGCACTTTCAATCCTTTCTTTATTACCTTCTACTTCAAGAGTAGATGGGGGAGAGATAAATTATAAGGGGAAAAATTTATTAAATTTAAGTTTAGATGAACTTAATAAAATTAGAGGAAATGATATTTCTATTGTTTTTCAAGAACCAATGACAGCTTTAAATCCATTAATAAAGGTTGGAAAACAAATATTAGGAGCTTTATTAAACCACAATAAAAGTATCCCTAACCCAAAAGATAGAGTTAATTATATGCTAGAAAGTGTTGGACTTACTGAAATAGAGAGAGTTTATAACAGTTACCCACACCAACTTTCTGGTGGAATGAGACAGAGAGTATTGATAGCAATGGCTTTAATTAACGAGCCAAAGCTATTAATAGCTGATGAATCAACAACAGCTTTAGATATCACAGTACAAGGTCAAATATTAGATATATTAAAAGAAAAAAATAAAAAACTTAATACTGCCGTACTATTTATTTCTCATGATTTAGCATTAATTAAAAACTTATGTAATAAAGTTTATGTAATGTATGCATCTATGATTGTAGAGTCTGCATCAATAGATAACATTATTAAAAACCCAAAACACCCTTATACAAAAGCTTTGCTTCAGTCCTTACCTTCTATTAACCAAAGAGGAAAGAAGTTAGCATCAATTAAAGGAATAGTTCCTAAATTAGAAAACAGAGTGGAAAATAGTTGTCCTTTTGCTCCTAGGTGTGAATTTTCTAAAGAAGTTTGTTTTAATATAAAACCTGATTTAGTACAATTTAAAGACAGTTTTGTAAGATGCCACTTTGTAAAGGAGCTTAACAAATGAATCTAGTAAATCTTGATAAAGTATCCTATTCATATAATAATAAAAAAGTCTTAGATAATATTTCCTTTAGCATAAAAGAAGGTGAAACATTTGGGTTAGTTGGAGACAGTGGATCTGGTAAAAGTACAATAGGGTTAATCCTTTTAAAGTTATTAAAAAACTATAGTGGAGAAATTTTATTTAATGAAAAGGATATTTCTTCTATAAAGAAAAAAAAAGAAATTAAAGAATTTTACAAAAGTGTTCAAATCGTTTTTCAAGATCCTGCTAGTTCATTAGATAGTAAAAAGAGTGTTGGCTACTCTATAGAAGAACCCCTTATAATACATAAACTTTATACTAAAGAGGAAAGAAAAAATAAGGTAGAAAAGATGATGGAGTTAGTTGGGTTAGACATTAAATATAAATACAACTACCCTCATCAGCTTTCAGGAGGCCTAAGACAAAGACTAGCGATTGCAATAGCACTTGTTTTAGAGCCAAAGTTTGTTGTTTTAGATGAATGTGTATCTGCTTTGGATATAAGCATTCAAGCTGG
>CAZHNE010000169.1:0-3697 GCA_964533775.1 uncultured Spirochaetaceae bacterium
TCTATCAATAAATATATAAAAGATAAAAAGAATCTTGCAAAATTAAAAGTTTTTACAGATGTTGTGAAAAATGATGGTTCAATTGAAGTGGACCCCACATCAAGGACAAAATAAAATCTTTAGGTTAACAGGAACAGCTTTAAGGTTTTACTATTCTTCAACATTATGGCAATTAGTTTTTAAACCTTTATTGTTACCTAAGCACCTTCATGGTATATTAATGCCAATATGGATAATAAAACTTTACTTTATTATGAAGAAAATAAAGATTTATTTAAAAAATCTACTCAAAAGCTCTATTTCTCTGAAGTTCAAGATTTATTTCTTGGATACTTGAAGCCTAATTCTATGGTTTTAGATTTTGGCTGTGGATCAGGAAGAGATATCAAATATTTTATTGATAAAGGTTTTCAAGTAGATGCAATAGATGGATCTGCTGCAATGTGTAAAATTGCTAGTGAATATTCCAACATTATTGTTCAAAATATTTTATTTGAACATTTCACAGCTAAGAACAAATATGATGGAATTTGGGCTTGCTCAAGTCTACTACATATCCCATATAAAGAATTGAATTCAATTTTTATAAAACTACATGATGCACTAAAAGTTAATGGAATTTTATATGTATCATTCAAACTTGGAACTTTTGAAGGATATAGAAATAATAGGTATTTTACAGATTTAACCTTTGATAAGTTAATGAGTATTGATTCTCTTGAAAAAAACTTTACAGTTGTTAATCATAAAGTGACTAAGGATATTAGGCCTAGTAGGAAAAATGAAAAATGGTTAAATGTGATACTTCAAAAAATTTAGATCAATTCATTTTAAAATATAATTTCCACTTGCTTGAAACTGTTCAATTTGCATCAAATATTAATAGTACGTTCTACAAAAATAACGATGCAATTTTAATTATCGACAGTAATCTTTGTGATTCCCATGGGGAAACTTTTTATGATTATTCCTATTATACATCTACACAAAACAAAGTAATAAAAAAGTATAAAATACCATTTTATCGTTTTGTAAACACCACACCAATTGAAGAAATTGAAGCTTTTGTCTATGGAGATATAAATCAATTCCAAAGCTATGGTACTTCTAAAATGAATAGAGGTGGTGATAACTCATTTTTAGAAACACGATTTGAAGAGGCGTTTTCTATTTCATATGGTCATTCAGCCCTCTCTTTATTATATAAAGATTATCCAATACTTTCTTTAAAAGGTTCAACATATTTTATAGACTATATGGTTAAACTAAAAAATGGTAGATTTATTGGCTTTGAACTTAATGGTGTTAAGTACCATCACCCGCAACTTGTTGGGTTAATGCAATATACTAAGCAGCTTGAAAAACAGAATCTTTGTAATAAAGAGGGTATTGATATTTATAGATTTTCTTATAATCAGTGCACAAATACTAGCTATAATTTAAGTTTGTTGATTAAAGAAATTGTTGGAGATATTTCACAAGTAAAGCAAAAAACCTTATTAGGTAAACGTAATTTTACTCTTTATAATCATCAAGAAGGTGCTATAAAAAAGTTAGAGAATTTACACGCTAAAGATAATAGTTCTATGTTAATAGTACTACCTACAGCTACCGGTAAAACACAAATTATAATTGAAGATTTACTAAATTATTTATTTAAAAACAGTAAATCAAAAGTTGGTATATTTTCCCCTACCTTAGCCATTAAAAATAATTGGATCAAAACATTAGATTACAATAATCTATCTCAATACAACATTTGTGTTGGAACATACCATTTATTAGCAAAACTAAGCAGAGAAACTCCAAATTACTATTTTGATTATATAATAATTGATGAAGCCCATCATGCTGTAGCAAATTGTACAAAAAATGCTTTAATCCACTTTAAACCAAAATTACTTGTTGGTTTAACAGCTACAACACAAAGATTAGATAATAAGCGGTTAGAAGATGTTTTTGGGAATTATTCAACTAATCTTAGCCTAGAAGAAGCTATGAAAAAGAATATTATTGCAAAAGCAAGAGCTTACAGAATAGAAACAAATTTAGATTTAAGTCATGTTCGGTATAATAAAAGAGAGTATAACAACGGAGATTTAGAAAAGTCTATTCGTGTAAATTCAAGAAATGAGATGATAGGGGAATTATTACAAAAATATTTTAATGATGGCTCCCCAGGAGTAGTGTTTTGTGTTTCAATCAACCACGCAAAAGAAATGGCAAAAATTCTAAGGGTGAAGTTTAATTTTAAGGCAAAAGATATTAGCTCCAAAGATGGGAAAAAAGCTAAACAAATCTTAGCTGATTTTCATAATAAAAAAATTCAATTTCTTTGTGTTTGTGATCTTCTAAATGAAGGCTGGGATGAACCTGAGTTAAAGGTCTTAGTAATGGCAAGGCCAACTCTTTCAAAAGTACTATATATGCAGCAACTTGGACGTGGACTTAGAAAAACAAAAACTAAAAAAGAAGTATATATAATCGATGTTGTGGATAATTTCTCTTACTATATTAATCCATATTCAGCACATGCAATATTTAATAATTCTAATTATATCCAATGGGGCTATGTTAATGAGCCAAACTATCCATATCAAGATATGATTTGTGTTAATGGAATTTATGAAAAAGTTAAAAATATTGTTCCAATAAGTATTAATACTCTTGATAAAGAAGTTAAAGGCCTATTAAATATTGAAGCTAGCGCACGGAAATTATTTATTGGAACAAATACTTTCAAAAAATGGATCAACAAATATGATATAAAAGCAGATAAAGTGTTAACATTTGGTAATAACACACTATTATATTTTACTGAAAAAAGCATAGAGAAGATTAGATTAGAGATGGGGCTGCCACTTCATAATGATGATACATTAAAAGAAGATTTTTATAAATTTTTAGAAGAAAAAAATTATACATTTTCGTTTAAGATGATATTTTTACTGGGTTCTATAAAACTAGCAGATTGTATCGGTCAAATAAATTTAGATGAATTAGTTAATTTTTACAGAAACTTCTATTTATCAAGATTAAAGAATAATCTGAAAGTTGATAGGAAGGGTTGTGTCTATGACGAAGAATATTTAAACGATAAAATAAAAGTCAAAAAAAGTATCTTAAAAAATCCTTTTGAAAAATTTGAGCGAAAAAGATTTTTCGAATATAACAAAGATTTGAATAAAATTGCAATTAATCATAAGCTTTTCAATCAATGGGACGAAAACGATACCAAAAAAATTATTAAAATGATGAAACAACATCTTAAAGAATATTATTCAAAAATATAAAAAAGCAACTAGCACCTTACATTATAATATCATTATACCAATAACAAGAATCAAGTGGTCGGTACTTCAATGAGAAAATTAACAATTACTTTTGAGTTAATTTTTTTAAAATGATAAATAGCTTTGAGTACCAATTTGTTTAACTAAATGAGCATTAATCCTTACAATTAAATATTGAGATGATTTTAGAGTGATAAATATAATAAATCATTATAGTAAAAGAGCTGACTTGAAATATTAAATGCAACCTCTTTTGAAAAAAAGTGTGATAAAAAACTTGTAGTGTAAAGTTAAATGTCCTAGTTATTTCTCAATTATACTCTTAGCTTCTATAAATGAAGGTAGTTTAAAGTTTTCTCCATTCATTTGTTTAAATTTTTCTATAGGAGTTAAGCCTCCTAAAC
>CAZHNE010000170.1:0-2444 GCA_964533775.1 uncultured Spirochaetaceae bacterium
GTGCCCTATTTTAATTAATGAAGATTTTACTTCATTAGCTTCAATAAGAGTATCTTCCTCATCTTTCGTAGGAAACTGTGACAATTTATCAATTAAAATTAAGATTTTCATAATGAACTCATATATAAGTTATCTTTTGCTTGTATTCTAAAGTTAACTGCATCCATTATCGAGTTAATTAGCTGTTGATAAGAGATGTTTTCTAATCTGCAAAGGATTGGCAAATCTGAATCAACAGGGTTTAAACCTGCTAAAGGATTTACTTCAAGAAAATGAACTTTACCATAATTATCCATTTTTAAATCAACTCTCCCACCATCTCTACAATCGAGAGCTCTCCAAGCATCAAGAGCAACTTTTTCACACAGCTCTTTATCTTTTCCTCTTGCTAATGAATAGTCAACATATTTTAAATATTCGTTTTTACTCTTATATGAATAAATACCATTATCGCAATTTTTATCAATAATAATTTCCATAGTACCAAGTGCTTTTGATCTTTTTCCTTGTCCAATTATCCCTACAGTAAACTCTCTTCCTTCTAAAAACCTTTCAACAAGAATTGGTTGGTTATAAAGAGAGAGTTGTCTACTCACTTCTTTGGTAAGTTGTTTGTAATTCGAAACAACAGAACTGCTACTAATACCAATACCTGTTCCTCCATAAAGAGGCTTTACAAATAATGGATATTCAAGCTGAATATCATCTATATCACTCCTATCGTTAATTGTATAAAAGTCAGGGGTAGGTATAGACTTTGCTTCAAGGATTGTTTTTGCAATTGATTTGTTTAAAGTTGTCGCTAGTACCAGTGACGAAGAAAATACGTATTCTGTTTCGTATGCTTCAAGAAGGCAAGGAACTTGCGACTCTCTTGATGGACCGTAAAGTCCCTCACAAATGTTAAAAACTAAATCAACTTTTTTCCCATCACCAAGAAATTTAACTAAGTTGAAGATATTGCCAATTCTAATAGTTTTATAACCGTAGTTTTTAAGTGCATCATCTATTGCGTTGATAGTTTCGATAGTATCAAGTTCCGCAACACTCTCACTGCTGTAACCTTTTTTAATGTAGTCATCTTTTAAATCATAAGTTAGGCCAATAGTTTTAATCATTATAATTCGTCCTCTCTATCGGGATATGAATATTGTTTGCCTTCGTAGTTGTAAAGATAAATATTTTCATTATCCCTAGATTTATAGTAATTAGGTAGAATAGGTATTTTACCACCACCATTAGGTGCGTCAATTACATATTGAGGAACAGCGTAACCACTTGTAAATCCTCTTAAGCTATGAATTATGTCTTGTCCTTTAGCAACAGTTGTTCGAAAGTGTTTAGAACCAATTATTGGGTCACATTGAAACAAATAATAAGGTTTTATTCTATTTTTAAGCAATTTGTGCATCAAGTCCCCCATAACCTCAGGAGTGTCGTTAACACCTTTTAATAAAACTGTTTGAGAACCCATAACAACACCAGCATCAGCAATGTCATTTATTGCTCTGCTTGACTCAGGGGTTATTTCATCAGGATGAGTACAGTGCACACTTAAGTAAAGGGGCTTATAAGACTTGAAAATCTTGAGTAAATTTTCTGTTATTCTTTGAGGCATAACCATTGGAACTTTTGTTCCAATTCTAACTATTTGTATGTGTCCTATTTTAAAAATGTTATCAAGAATATATTCAATTTCAATATCGCTTAGTGTTAAAGGGTCTCCTCCGGAGATTATTACATCGCGAATTTCTTTATGATCTTTTATATAATTAAACCCAGTTTCCCAGTGTTCTTTCATTGATTGTTTATGCCCATCTACCATGTGAGATCTTGTGCAGTACCTGCAATAGCAAGAGCAGAAACCAGTAGTTAAAAATAAAACTCTATCTGGATAACGGTGAACAATATTAGCAACAGGAGAAGTCTTTTCTTCCCAAAGAGGATCCTCACTTTCTCCTTCACTTACAATCAATTCATTAGTTGTTGGAATCATAGTTTTTCTTAATGGAGAATCTTTATCATTTAAATGGATCAAACTTAAGTAATATGGAGTTATTGCAAAGGGACAGTGGGTGGATTCAACATCCATTGCTTTTCTTTCTTCTTCTTTAAGTTCAATAAACTTTGATATTTCTTTATATGTTGAAATACGGTTTGCTAATTGCCACTTGTAATCATTCCACTCTCTGTTTGAAATAGTAGGATAGAATTGTTTTCGAAACGCTTTTGTTTTATCACCTTCAACAATGTTTTGAGGGGATACCGCTAGATAGTCAGAATCTAATTCATAAATGTTTGATGTTTGTTCTATACTGAATTGACATGAACTGCCTTGAAGAGCTTTTATGCTATTTTCCATAACATTGACCTTCTAATTATGTGAGAGTTTTTATAGGTGGGAAACACTTACAACAAATGTCGCATCCCCCTCAACTCTGATA
>CAZHNE010000170.1:2544-3685 GCA_964533775.1 uncultured Spirochaetaceae bacterium
CCAATTTGTAAAAACATAAGAGCAACACCAAATACAGAAATAATAGTACCAAGTATTTCTAATGCTTTTAATCTTTTTTTCATAAAAATTAACTCATATAACAAAATGAAAATAGGGCTTATTTGAACTATAGCTGTGGCTAATCCAATTGGTATATAATTAAAAGAAGTTAATAAAAGAGACATCCCTATAATTGGGCCTGTTATAGTTGCAATTAACAATAATGAAAAGTGTTTTTTATTATTAAAAATTATAAAGTCATTTTTAAACTGTTTTCTAAAAAAGAGTGCAAATACAACAGCCCCAACTAATCCACCAATCATTCTAATTGAATTTGTGCTAATAGCACCTAAGTTAGATAAAGCACTTTTTGATAAAACTGCAGATGTTGCTTGGAAAATAGCGGCAAGGAAAGCAAATATTGCACCTTTTGTTTTATTGTTTTTCTTTATTACATCCTTTTCCTTATCTTGGCCAAGGATCAATATAATAATTCCTGAAATAGTTATTAAAATAGCTAATATTTGAAAAACAGTTAATGATTCATTGAAAATGAAATAAGAGAGTATTGAGGTAAATATTGGGTTTAAAGTCATAATTACCATTGCTTCTCTAGGCCCTATGTTGGTAAAAGCCCAAAATAGTAAAGAGTCACAAAAAAAGTAACCTAGTAAACCAGACAAGAGTAAGAAAATCCAGTTTGTTAATGTTGCTTGAAGGAAGAAGTTTCCTTCACTAATTAAGGCCATTATTACAATTATTGGCACTGCAATCCAAAGTCTGACATGAACAGTTGCTTTTATTGAGACTTTTTTGCCTAAATAAGAATAAATTATAGAGTTTTCTGCATATGTAAGGGCAGTTATGATTGCCAATATTTGGCCAATTAGTAAACCTGAGAGCATTATTTATGTCCTTGTTGATAATTTGTAATTCATTTTGCTTAATCATAATTAGTTGTGTTTTTATAATCAATACGTATTAATGGGGAATAAGTTTTAATAATGAGTTTTGTAAGATTTGAGGTGTAAATGATAGAATTTTCGACAATAAAAAAAGGTAACTACTCTATAAGTAATTACCTTGTAGCGAAAGACGGGACTTGAACCCGCGACATCCACCTTGGCAAGGTGGAGCTCTA
>CAZHNE010000171.1:0-3680 GCA_964533775.1 uncultured Spirochaetaceae bacterium
TCAAATGTATTCTATTATAGATGTTGCCAAATTAGCCAAAGTTTCAAAAAGCACAGTTAGCAGAGTTTTATCAGGAAGCTCCTACGGCGTTAGTGAAAAAACAAGAGCTAAAGTTGAACAGGCAGCTAAAGAATTAGGCTATGTAAAAAACTCTCTAGCCTCTTCACTTAGAACTAATAAAACAAAAACAATCTTAATGATTATTCCAGATATAACAAACAACTTCTGGGCAGAAGTCGCTAGAGGTGCTCAAGATTATCTTGAAAAGCATCACTACAGTTTAATATTAGTAAACACCGATTGGAAAGATGATAAATACCCTAAGTTTTTAGAGCTTGCTTTAAGTAAATCTGTAGATGGTATTTTAATAAATACCACATCTGCCATTAACCCATTATTAGATAAAATCAAATTACCAATTATTCTTTTAGGAAATGCTTATTTAAAATCACATTTTCCAAGAGTTGGATCAGATACACTAAAAGGTTTTAAAGAAGCATTAGAATATTTGTTCCAAAGTGGTCACAGAAAAATTGGAGTAGTCGAGTCCCATACAGATGTAGTAGGTAAAAAATCTCATCAAAATAAAATTAGTGTTTATCGCACCTTTTTAGAATCTAATAATTTAGAGGTTAATCCTAAATATTATTTCTCTGTAGATTACAGTATGGAAGGTGGTAAACAATTAGCATCTATTATTTCAAAAATGGATACTCCTCCAACAGCTATATTAGCGGGAAATGATTTAATCGCTGTTGGACTCTTAAAAGAATGTAGAAACCTTAACATTAAAGTACCCCAAGATCTTTCAGTTATAGGTGTTGATGATATTCCAATGTCTTCTTTTATTTACCCAAGCCTTACAACTATTAGAAAGTCAAAAAGAGAAATTGGAGAAAAAGCAGCTGAATTAATTATAAGAAAAATAGAAGGAAAAAAGGTTGATAAGAATTACAAGCTACCTGTAGAGCTAGTAATTAGAGATACAGTTCAATCGATTTAAACATAAACTTAGGAGTAAAAATGTCTACCTCAATTAAAATATTATCACCCTGTGGAATCCTTGGTTATGGATTTCCAACTCAATCATTCAATCTAGGGTTAGAGATGAAACCTGATGCAATTATAGTTGATGCTGGATCAACTGATGCCGGGCCACATAAACTAGGTGCTAATGTTGCTATAGTTAGCGAAACCGCATACAAAAAGGACCTCTCCCGCTTAGTACTAGGTGCTAATAAACTTAATATACCAGTAATTATTGGTTCTAGTGGAGGAAGCGGAGCTAAAGCTCACGTTAATTGGACTCTTAAAATTTTGGATGAAATAGTTAAAGAGAATAATCTCTTTCACATGAAGCAAGCTATAATTTGGGCCGATATTGAAAAGAGTGAAATTTTAAAACAAATGAAAAAGGGCAATGTAGAACCTTTAGGTGATAATGTTCTACCTCTTGATAAAGAAACCTTAGTACAGACTAATGGTGTTGTTGCCCAAATGGGTGTTGAACCTATTATTAAAGCACTAGAAACAGGAGCTCAAATAATTGTTTGTGGAAGAGCTTATGATCCTGCAGTATTTGCAGCATTTGGTATTTATAAAGGGTTTGACCCTGCCCTTTCATACCATATGGGAAAGATTCTAGAATGCGGGGCTTTGTGTTGTGATCCTGGGACAACTAAAGATTGTATGATGGGAGAATTACATAAAGACTTTTTTGATGTATTTAGTACAAACCCGGATAGAAAATGTAGTCCAGTAAGTGTAGCAGCTCACACCTTTTATGAAAAAGATCATCCATACCTTCTACATGGACCTGGGATTATACAAGATTTAAGTAATTGTGACTTTACTAAAGTTGACGATTATAGGGTAAGAGTTACTGGTAGCAAAATACAAAGCACTGACCCCTATATGATTAAATTAGAGGGAGCTAGAAAAAAAGCTTATAGGACTTTTGTTATTGCAGGAGTAAGAGACCCTATTTTAATAAGTAAAATAGAAGAAGTTGAAGAAGCTGTTAAAGATAGTGTTGTTGAGCAATATAGTGAAATTAGTAGAGATAGATACAAAATAGCTTTTTACAATTATGGAAAAAACGGAGTTATGGGAGATTTGGAGACAAACACCTCCATTCCACATGAAATTGGAGTAATGTTTGAAGCAATAGCTGATACTCAAGAATTGGCTTCAGCTATTTGTGCTTCAGTTAGATCTACTTTTATGCATCATGGATATGAAGGAAGAAAATCAACAGCAGGAAACCTTGCTTTCCCTTTTGCCCCTAGTGATGTTGAATTTGGAGCTGTTTATGAGTTTTCAGTTTACCATTTAATGAAGGTTGATGATCCCTCCATATTATTCCCAGTTGAAATAAGGAGTACTATTAAATGAGTGTTGCATTAAAAGATTTAGCAAAAGTGCTAAGAAGCAAAAACAGTGGGCCTTTTCAAATAACAATTGATGTTTTGTTCGATGATATAGAGAACTATAAAAGAGTAATTAAGGCAAATATATTTACAAAAAGTAATATTGCAAAGATTTACAACCTTGATGAAAAAGAAATAACAGCCATTGTGTTTTTTGAAAGAGCTAGAGGAATAAAAGTAACAATGAATAGAGCAATCTCTAGTGGAACTATTTTTGATAGAGATGTATATGGGGCACAACAGCATGCACCCTTATTAGATATATTAATTCCCTAAAGGATGATTTATGAATAGAATTGAGAAAAAAGAAAGAAATAAAATATTTTTTAGAAAAATTAAAAGGGAAAAAGTTTTATACTTTATGATTTTACCCACCCTTATTTATTTTATTTTCTTTAGAGTATTACCAATATTTAATATGAGGTTGGCGTTTTTTAAATATAGTTCCCGATCCCCTTGGAGCTTTGTTGGCTTAAGATACTTTAAGATGATATTCGCTTCTCCTGACTTTTACCAAATATTAAAAAACACTTTAGTTATTAGCTTTATGAAATACATATTGCTTTTTCCAGCCTTCCCAATATTTGCAATTTTATTAAATGAGCTTCGGGCGAAAAACACTAGAAAAATAGTACAAGTAGTTTCTTACTTACCTCACTTTTTATCTTGGATTGTTATAGCTGGGGTTTGGATTTCAATGCTTTCAGTGGACGGCGGGGTTAATGAAATATTAATGAAACTGGGACTAAATAAACCTATTGATTTTATGACAAGTAAGGGTTGGATAAAATGGGTTTTATACTTTTGTGAAGGCTGGAGATCATTAGGATGGGATTCTATTATTTATTTTACTGCGATAATTGCAATTAACCCATCTCTTTATGAAGCAGCTGAAATTGATGGTGCTAATAGGTGGGATATTATTAAACATATTATTTACCCCGCTTTAATAATACCAATGGTAACAATGTTTATTTTAAATCTAGGGTTCTTCTTAAATGCAGGATTTGACCAAGTTCTAAACTTCTCAAACGATGCTGTTCTCTCATCCATAGATATTTTAGATACTTATATTTATAGAATTGGTATTCAGTCCGGTCAGTACTCTCTTGCAACAGCAGTTAGTTTAATCAAAGGTGTGGTAGGAGTATTTTTAGTCCTATTTACACACTTCACTTCTAAAAAGTTTACAGGAAAAGGAGTTTGGTAAAATGAAATTAAAAAGAATGTTTTCCCCTGGTCAAATTTTAT
>CAZHNE010000172.1:0-3653 GCA_964533775.1 uncultured Spirochaetaceae bacterium
AGTAAGAAGTTTAAGAACTTATAAGCATTTTCTTCATTAGGGGCTTCTTTACTCATTACAAAAGAGTCTATGTAAATAGGCATTCCTTCACTTGGGAATACAGGTTTAAGTTTGTTATCAACAGAATTACCTTTAACAGCCTGATTAGAATACATAAATCCTGCAACAGCTTCACCGTTTATTAATGAATCTTCAGGTGTATTTGTTTCAAATCTCATAATATTAGGTCTTAATTCAAAGAGCTTCTCTTTTGCTTCATTAACCTTTACAGGGTCAGTCTCATTGTATTCATAACCTAAACTTTTAAGAACAAGACCAACAATTTCAACAGACCAGTCTATTACAACTATGTTGCTTTTTAATTCTTTTTGCCAAAGGTCATTGTAACTAGTGATGGGGTTTGCTCCTAAGTTCTCAACAGCTTCTTGATTTACAAGTAAAAACGATGTTGAAATAGCGTAAGGAATTGAATACTCATCTCTTTCATCATAATATTTCCCTAAATAGCCAGGATTTAAGTTTGAATAATTAGGTAGGCTTTCTTTATCCAATTTTTTTAAATTGTTATTTTGTCTTAAAATATCGACCATATAATCAGTTACTACAGCTAAGTCATATTTATCAGGATTAGATTGAAGTAAGGATTGCATTTCTTCATTTGAAGTAACTTCTTTATAATTAACCTTAATCCCATATTCTTCTTGGAACTGATCTAATATTTCTCTTGGAATGAAATCTCCACCCCATGTCATAATATTTATTTGATCACTCTTTTTATCCCCACCACAACTAGAGAGGGAAAACACCACTAAAATAGAGGCTATTATTGCTAAAGCAATTCTTTTTATTGTTTTATTATTTATCATTTAATAATTCTCCGTTTTTCTAAATTTTTACCAGTAATTTGACCTAATCCAACTATAAAGAATGTGCCTACTAATATTAAAGTACACAAAGCATTTATCTTTGGAGTAACACCTACACGCATCATAGAAAAAATATGAACGGGTAAAGTTGTAGATATTGGTCCAGACATATATGTTGAAATTATAACGTCATCTAAAGATAGCGCTAATGCTAACAAAGATGAAGTTAATATTGAAGGGGTAACAAGGGGTAATATTATAGTTTTTATAATTTGCATTCTAGTAGCACCTAAATCTTTAGCTGATTCTATAATTGAAATACTAATTTCATTTATTCTAAGTTGAACCATTATATAAACATAAGGAACACAAAACAGAGAATGAGAAAGAACTAAAGTTAAATGACCAAAAGGTAAATTTAAAAAACTAAAAAACATTAAAAGGGATACACCTAGGGCAACTTCAGGAACAAGTAATGGTAAAAGCATTACTCCGCGTAAAACTTTCTTCATTTTAACTGTTACATACATAGAAATAATCGCTGTAGCAGTCCCTAAGATTGCTGATAGGATTGAGGTTAAAAAAGCTACTTGTATACTTAGCTTAAATGACTCAAAAATTATACTATCATTAAATAGATCCCTATACCAATCTAGTGTAAATCCTGTCCAATTTGCAGTAGAAGGACTTTTATTAAAGGAATATAAAATTACACCAAGGATAGGAATATATAGTAGTGTAAAAAACAGTAAAAGATAAAATGTTCTAAATCTATGTTTTGTCATCAGAATAATTCCTCCTTACTGTTTTTTGAAACTCTGCTGTATATAAAGAGTATAATGAGCACTACAAAAATCATTCCAATTGAAAGGGCAGCCGCAAAGGGTTTGTTTCTACTTTTTGTAATTTGAGTGTTTATTATATTTCCTAAGAAAATGTTCTTACCACCGCCTAATAAGTCGGATACAAAAAACAAGCCTAAAGAGGGGATAAATACTAAAGTACAACCTCCAGCAATACCTGGAATAGTTAGAGGAAGAGTTACATTAAAAAATGTTTTTGCTTTACTCGCTCCTAAATCATAGGAAGCCTCTAGTAAACTTTTATCAAGTTTATCAACAGAGTTATAGATCGAAATAATCATAAAAGGAACTAACATATAAGCTGTTCCTATTAAAATAGTACTAAACTTGTACATCATTGGTATAGGCTGAGTTATAATGTTTAGTTTTAATAATACATTGTTAATAATCCCTGTATTACCTAAAAGAATAATCCAACCATAAGTTCTAAGTAAACTAGATATCCAAAAGGGTAGCATAATTAAAATTATTGCTAAGGATCTGTGCTTAGGTTTTAAAGTAGCTGTAAAGTACGCAACAGGATATCCAATTAACAGTGTTATAATTGCAGTTAATGCAGCAAGTATAAACGAATCAAAAAATACCTGTAGATATATAGGGTCAAACATTTTTTTATAGTTTTCTAAACTAAATTGAAAAATAATATTTCCTAGGTTATCCCTAGATGAGAAACTCAGTACAACAACAAATATTAGAGGGATGCCTACAAGTATTCCTATCCATACAAGTATAGGAATAGCTAAAACATTTTGTTTAAATTTTTTCATATTAAACATCACTCTCTTTTACTTTATCTTCCATAGGGAGTAAAACTGCACCTGACTCTTCCCAAGAAACGTAAACCTCTTCTCCTACTTTATAATCACAGTCTTCATTTTGATATTCAATAACTGTAAAAATTTCAGAATCAACATCAATTTTTGTTCTTATTTGTGATCCAGCATATCTAATAGAGATTACCTTTGCAAATAAGGAGTTAGGTGTTTTATCACATGAAATCTTCATCTTATCCATGTGAATAGCTAAAATAGCATTTTTAGTAGCTCCTTCTTCACATTCAACAGTGTTAGAACATCTTATGTTTATTATATTATTTCCTAATTTTACCTTTGGAAAGGTTTTGTTGTTTTCTATAATCTCAACTGTTTTTATATTTCTATCCCCAATAAATTCAGCAACAAAAAGATTTTTAGGATGATTATATATTTCTCTAGGAGTACCTATTTGTTGAATCAGTCCATCATTCATAACAACAATCCTATCAGATATGTTAATAGCTTCTTCTTGATCATGGGTAACGTAAACAAATGTTGTTTTTGTTGTCTTTTGTAGATTTACTAACTCCATTTGCATGTGCTTTCTAAGTTTTAAATCTAAAGCTCCTAAAGGCTCATCTAAAAGTAAAATATTAGGCTCGTTTATTAAAGCTCTAGCTATAGCTATTCTCTGATTTTGCCCACCGGAGAGTTGATTAATCATCCTATTTTCATAACCAGCCATTTTAACTAAATCTAAAAATTCACTTACCTTTTCTTTAATTGTTTTTTCATCCATAGACTTTTTAACCCTTGGACCGTAAGCAATATTGTCGTAAATATTTAAATGTGGAAATAAAGAATAGTTCTGAAATACAGTATTAATATTTCTTTTATTAGGAGATACACCTTTTATTGAAGAGTCATTTAATAATATATCACCAGAATTTATAAACTCTAGACCAGCTATACATCTTAAAAGAGTTGTTTTTCCACAACCTGAGGGTCCTAGAAATGTTATAAACTCTCCATCTTCTATGTCAAAAGTTATATCTTTTAAAATATGTGAATTATCATAATATTTATTTAGTTTTTGCAAACTAAGTAAAGGTTTTTTCATCTATGGTTTCCTTTAATCTTTTTAGCCTTAATTATCACAACAAACTATA
>CAZHNE010000173.1:0-3638 GCA_964533775.1 uncultured Spirochaetaceae bacterium
ATACTAAAAAGAAACTCTAATTCTCCTAGCTTTTTTTTAGGAAGTTACGGGTCATAAACAGCTACTAATGCACAATCATGAGCTTTAAGCTTATTAGTAATAACAGATATCCCATCATCTTTAATTTTATAAAGATTCATGTTGTCTTTAATAATTTTAATTTTTTTAGGGTAGTTTTGAGAATCAGAAGGTGGGGTATTTTGTTTTGACATATCTAGACTCCTTTGTTTTCTGCTGCTTTTAATAGGTAGTAAAGGTCTATTGATTAGTTACTTATGTTACTAATTGTAACATCTATAAATGCTTTATCAAGCAATCAGAGATTAATAAATTAATGTAAACTTTATTTTAATGATTGTTTTCAAGTTCATTTTTCATATAATCAATTACAGTCTTCCAGTTTGGAAACTCTTTTGTTCCAAATTGGATTAGCTTTCCACTAAAGTATTTAGCCCCATTGTTAGGTCGATCATCGATAAGATAGTCGCCTTTGTTTAAATCTTTGTGGTGAGTTAGAATTAGACGTTTGTGTGCTACACCTCCTAAATGCTTTTGAACCCATAATAGTTTATCAGACCAAGCAGAAGGGTTTTTCCAAGGAGCAGTACTAAGAATATAGGTATTAAAATGCTTAGCTAAAAACTTATATGCTTCTATAGCGCCTTCCATAGGGTCCATTTTAGAAAATATACCAGGAATTTCATCTTTATGATCACTATACTTTTCTAATAGCTCAGGAGATACTTTATCAAAAGCTGATGAGAAATCAACAAGTACGCCATCCATATCAACATATACAATAGGCTTTTTAGTAATCGAATTTTTAATTAAACTTTCTGTTATGATACTATTTTCAATAAAATCTAAAACATTCATGTTTTCCATATCTACATTAGCTCCCATAATGGTATGGAAGTCAGTTTCAAGGGAAGAAGTTAAATTATCCCCAACTATAATAAACTTGCCCTTAAAGTTAATCTTTTCTGTTGCAACATCTACTAGTAGTTGTTGGATAGTCGGATCATCTAGAATATCTAAGTGGGCTGATTCCCAAACGTGTATACTTGAAGGATAAGCTTCTAGAGCTTTTCTAAAGACTTCTTTATCCCCAATTACAGTGTATCGATGGAAGTGAACCTCTTTATTAATTAATTTCATTTTCCTTCTAACCATTGTTTTTTTCCCAATGTCAGATTGACCTGTTAAAATAAAGAGTTGTTCCTTTTTATTTAGTAAAAATTCTTCTAATAACCTTTCAGCATTAGCCATTGCAAAAGAACCACTACATTTAACTATACTCATTACTTCTCTCCTTAAAGATTAGGTTAGTAACTGATATAAAACTAACATATATAAAATATAAAGCAAGAAAAAAGAAGTTAATTAGTATTAATTGTCTTTGTTATATTTGAAGTAAAACCTTAAACTAAGTGTTATTGCTAACCCCTAATGTCAAAAACTTGATTAAGTGCTCTGTCCGAAATTACAAATAAAGAGGAAAGTGACTAAGAAATTCTAACCTCTAAATATTATTGTTTTTAGTAATAATTTTTATGCGTATGTCCTTGTATTTCTTCACCTACAAAAACTTTAGCTTGAGGTATAGCTCTCAGTAAAGTAAAATTAGGATTGTAAATAAAGAGAGGTTTACAATGTCAAAGAGAAGATACTTAACTAAATCTAGATTTAAATTAGCAATTGAATGTCCTGCAAAGCTTTTCTATACAGGGAAAGAAGAATATGCAAATCAGATGTTGGATGATAGCTTTCTTCTTGCTCTTGCAGATGGAGGCTTCCAAGTAGGGGAATTAGCTAAATGCTATTTTGCTGGAGGGCATGACATAAAGACTTTAAATTATGATGAAGCTCTTTCTCAAACAAATAAATTGTTGCAATTAGATAATGTAATTATTTATGAAGCAGCAATTGCAACCCAAAAATTATTCATTCGTGCAGATATTTTAGTGAAAAATGGTAATAACCTAAAATTGTATGAAGTAAAAGCAAAATCTTTTGATAGTAATTTAGACAACCAGTTTCTAAATAAAAATGGTACTATCAAAGCAAATTGGAAGCCTTATCTTTATGACGTTGCTTTCCAAAAGTATGTAATTAAAAAGGCTTTTCCTAATTATAAAATATATGCTCATCTTATGATGGCCAATAAAACAGCCACTTGTCCAACTGATGGGTTAAACCAAAAGTTCCGTCTAGTTAAAGATGCTAACGGAAGGAAAGCAGTTTCAATATCTGATAAATTAACTCAAGAAGACTTAACCCCTCAAATTCTTAGTACTATAAACGTCGATACGGAGTGTAATTATATTTATTTGACTGGAGAGGAAATTAACAACAACAAATTGGGTTTTACCAATTGGGTTGATTTATTGGCTGACAATTATATATCAGATACTAAAATACCATTTCCAATATCTAAAAAATGTGCTGATTGTGAGTTTTATACAAAGGAAAATGATGAAGAGAAGGGTTTATTAAGTGGGAAAAAAGAATGCTGGAGTGAGCAATTAGGATGGAAAGAAGAAGACTTTAACTGTCCTTCTGTTTTAGATGTTTGGAATTTTAGAAAAAAAGATGAACTTATAAAAAGTGGAATAGTAAAAATGGACAAGCTTTCTAAAGACGATCTAAATATAAAATCAGATGATAAACCAGGGATTTCCGCTAGTGAGAGACAATGGCTTCAAATCCAAAAAGTAAAGAATAATGATACCTCTATCTGGTTAGATAAATATAACTTACAAAATGAAATAAATAGTTGGGTTTATCCTCTTCACTTTATTGACTTTGAAACATCAATGGTAGCTATTCCTTTTAATGCAGGGCGCAGTCCCTATGAAGGGATTGCTTTTCAGTTTTCTCATCATATTGTCTATGAAGATGGTGTAGTAGAACATTCTGGTGAATATTTAAATACAAAACAGGGAGTTTTTCCAAACTACGATTTCGTAAGATCTTTAAAAGAACAACTTGAAAAAGATAAAGGAACCATTTTTAAATACTCTAATCATGAAAACACATATTTAAATATGATTTATAGGCAGCTAAAAAGTGATGAGAGAGTTATTTCTGATAGATATGAACTATGTGATTTTATTAAATCAATAACTAAATCAGTAGGGAGTTCAACAGAACGATGGACTGGAGAAAGAAATATGGTAGACATGTGGGAAATTGTTAAAAGATACTATTATGATCCTGCTACTAATGGATCCAATTCAATTAAACAAGTTCTACCCGCAATATTAAATAGCTCAGAATTTTTAAAGGAAAAATATTCCAAACCTATTTATGGTTCTATTGGTGGAATTAAGAGTTTAAACTTTAAGGATTGGCAGTGGGTTAAAATTGAAGGTGGAAAAGTATTAGATCCATATAAAACTCTTCCTAAAATGTTTCAAGATATAACAGATAAAGATATGAAAATATTAAGTGATGATACTGAGCTGAGAGACGGTGGAGCCGCTTTAACAGCATATGCTCGCATGCAGTTTGAAGAGATTACAGATTATGAAAGAGATGAAATTCAGAAGGCTCTCCTTAAATATTGTGAATTAGATACATTAGCAATGGTTATGATTTATGAAGGATGGAAGGATCTTCTTCGAAACTATTAAATT
>CAZHNE010000174.1:0-3610 GCA_964533775.1 uncultured Spirochaetaceae bacterium
TAAATAATTCTCCCTTTTCTTTTGTTAGCACCGTAAAAATTAATGTGAACCAATAATCTCTTTTTTGTTATTGACTCATAAAACTATGTTCTTTATGATTCGATTATGAAAAAATCTTTTTTAGACGATACTGGGCTTACGCAAAAACAGTTTGATTTAGTTAATACATTATATAATAAAGTAAAGGATAATCCTTTACATTTAGAGCTTGTGCAACAAGGGAACTCTTTGATTGAAGATCAAGAAAATGAGAAACTTTTTGCTTTAATAGAAAAAGGAATAGAGAAGTTTGGATTTGTTTATCCCTTAGTCTTTCTCAATACTCTTTACCCTTCAATAGTTAGTTTGTTTAGTCGTTTAGGGCTGGATGAAACTATTAGAAGTGAAACTCTTTCAGAGATTGGCTTATGGGTTGGTGTTTATGAGAAGGAAAATGATGGTGAAACTGGATTAGAAAGGAATCATTGGATAGCTCGTGTTGTAACCGCTAAAGTAGTTAGATTAGGAAGACTTGAATATGAAGATATATCTTTTAAGTTTCCTTATTCAATTTACTACGATAAAAAAGCAGAAAAGTATAGAACATTTGCCCTTGAAGGTGTTGTTTGTACAAGGGATGGATACCTTACTGAAAAAGGTGAATTAGAGAGTGGAACATGGATTACTACTCTTTCAGAGAAAGACAATCACCTTTTAGCTCATGAGGTTAATCAAGAAGTAGGTTACATTTCTAAAGATGTTAGTTCAGTTTCTCTTTCTGATATTAAACTTATTTGTACACAAGGAACTCCTTGTTACTCTGTTCATATTCCTGCAGGAGAAGCTTTAACCCCTTCTTTAGCAGAAGATTCCCTTTCATTAGCTTTTAAATTATTTAAACCAAATTTGGTAGTTTGTAATTCTTGGCTACTTGATCCTGAACTAAGGAAAGTTTTAGATCCAGAGAGTAATATAATTCATTTTATGAATCGCTTTTTAAAGTTTCCTACTTCCTTTTCAACCCCTCAAATATATGAGCGTGTTTTTAAACTTGAAGCAACAGAAGCTGATGTAATAGGGTGGGAGTGTAAAACTTCTTTGCAAAACAAAGTTCAGCAACATGTTAAAAATGGTGGAAGGTTTAGAACAATGGGTGGCTTTATACCTAGTAATATTGAGTTGTAAATTCTTTAAAAAAATTTAAGTAATTAGTTTTAATGGCAATCTCAGTAACTGGGATGTAAGCAGTGTTAATTCTATTAGCGCTGTGTTTTATGACGCTCAAGTATTTCACCAAGACCTTTTTTCTTGGGAAGTTAGCAACGTAAAAGAGCATGATGCCTTTTCATTAGCATCTGCTCTTATATAAATAATTTTATTCTTAGATAGAATTGCTTTTAATATCCAAACGGTGAAAAAGCATATCTAATTGATGCGGATAATTTCTTATTTAAGAACTCATATTGAGCACCTATTGAAAGGCCTTTAACCACTCTCACTCGTGCACTTAAGTTAACTCTATTAGACCTCATCCTGTTTTTATCATAAGGAAAGTTTGCTAGAGAGAAGTATGTATCAAAGTGAATCATTCCTCTTGGATTACTTAATAATATTCCTGAATTAACTCCTAAGTTTAACCTAGCATAGTCAAAGACTACATCACCTTCACCAACTATATAAACGAGTAAAGGATCATTTGGAACATCTACTAAAGAACTAATACCAAAACCTAAACCTTTAGATATGGAAACATAAGGTTTTAATTTGTTGTCATTGAATTTATTATCAGCAGCTAGTTTTAAGCCCCCTGATAGCTCTTTATTATAATATTTGATTTTATTGTATGTAACTTTTTCCCAAAGAATAAATTCATTTAAGCCAAAATCATTTGATGAATTATAATGTAAGTTCATTTTGCCTATAAGAAACTTAGTTTTTCTTGTTGATGAAAATGTTCTTTCCCAAGGATCTAAGCTTAGAAATCTTGTTTCTAAATTATATGTTAAATCAGCAGGTGTGTTAAAATTATAATTTCCTATAATATCAAGGTATGCAAATCTGTTATCTAAGTAAAATGGTCTGTTATATTGATCACTAACTGGAATATAGTCTTCTAAATCTCTAACAACATCTTCATTCTTCCAGCCATCGTGAGTCCAAAAAGTCTTTCTTTTTTCAAACTCATCAAATCTGTCTCTACTTACTTCTAAACCAAACTGCATAGAAGCAGGACTATAGGTTTGAGATCTTACAATATAATTATTATCTCTTAGTAGTTTTACTAAAGAGTTAGGAACAATAATAGTTGGAGTTTGGCTAATTAAGTCAATATCTCCTACACCATAATCTAAGAGGGCTAAAACACCGTTTACACAATTTCGTTTAACAAATTGGTAATCAATAGGAGCTGTACGCATTTCCCAAAGCATGAGTAATATTTTTCTAATCTCATGTTCTGTAAGATTAGTTTCAAAAACAATTACTTCACGATTTAGCTTGATTGAATAGTTTTCAAAAAGAAGATGAGCTTTCTCAAAATCAAAATAACCTACCAGATTTCCAGTTAAGCCATTTTTAATTACTTCAAAGCCTCCCATATCATCAAGATGGGCAAATAAGTTTATATTAACCCCATCTCCAATGTTTTCACCATCTTTGCTTAATATTAATATTGCATGACCAAACAAACTCATTAGTCTTTCATTAATAGGTTCTGCTAAAGCAATTGAAAGTTTATCATAATCATTTTCTTCTAAATAAGCTTGCAATTCTGGGTTGTTTTCTAGATATGGAATATTCATATCTAAGTTTCTGTTTATACACTCATATCTAGCAGGATATTTATTGTATAGCTCTTGGCTTTGATTGTTAATCAAATATTCAATTTCAGCTTTATAATCTTGTCTACCACAAGCAAACATCTTGCTATAGTCTGTTATAAAGTCTTTTCCATTGGGATTGTCTAATAATAAATTATGCCATTCATTACTTTCTGCTAAATTATCTATGTTGTTAGAATAAAGGGGACTTATTGCAAGAATAAGCAATAAAAAAATTATGAGTTTTTTCATGGGACTTAATACCTTTTGTAAAAATATTTTAATTCAAAAAATATAGCATGAGTTAGTAATAAATAAAAGTCTAAATCAAAATTTTATTATCAAACAAGAGAGAAGAAAAGTTCCATTTAAATTTAATTTTCATCTTTCAATAATCACGCACTGCGTGGTGAATAAGGTTGGTTAAATTATTATATTTTAGTGCATACACAAAAAAGAAAAACCTAGAGATTGTTATTTTAATCCATAACGCCAAATTGAACCCAATATTAGTCAAATTAAATGGGGGCATGTTATCCCGGTTGACTAAATGCTCTACAAAAGAAATTATCAAGCTGAGAATATAAGTTAACTAAAATATTGACAACCAAAGGTTACCGTTATAGTATTTTATAAAAAGGGGTCAAAATGAAAAAATTATTCTTAAGCTTGTTTGTGATTATTTCACTTATATCAATGGTCGGATGTGCTACTTCTGAAGAAATAGTAGTAAAGGAACCAGTAGAGAAATCTAATACAATGTTAGATCAACTACCAGATTGGATATTAAATACACCAAAATCTGCAGATAT
>CAZHNE010000175.1:0-3601 GCA_964533775.1 uncultured Spirochaetaceae bacterium
TATGATAAAAGGATTAAGTTTTTTTAATTTTGTCCTTGAAGTGGGGTCCACTTCAGATAGGTACATTTTTTAAATAATTAGACAATTATAAAACGTTAGATAAGGTCATTAAGATAAAGAGTTATAACTATCTACTAATTGTTTTTTAATAAGAATTATTTGAGGTATAGAAAGGTTAATTTTTATATAACAGATTTGACAGCATTACGTTGTAATAACAGTAATATGTTTTATAAACTCAATATGTATTTGTTTAGTTGTAAAAGTTCAGCTTTCAGTAAATAATAAGTTATAATTATTAAGAACTTACTTATAAAAAGAATTAAAATAGTCATTTAATGAGGTGCTTATGTTTAAACAAATTATTGCTCCAGTTGTAATAACACTCATATTAATACTTGTTATGATAGTTTATTTTGTTGCTTTAGTAGCTATTCGTAGCATACTTCCATCAATTGTAATCATATTTATAGGGGCCTTTATCTTCCTAGGTATTGGTGTTTCTATAATTAATTTGGTTGAAAGAATTAAAGAAATTAAAAAAGGAGAAACGGATGATCTTAGTAAATACTGATTATATTTCTAATAAAGAAATTGAAACATTGTCTATTGTAAAAGGAAGTACTATTCAATCTAAAAATGTGGGCAGAGACATTACCCAAGCTTTTAAAACTTTAGTAGGAGGAGAATTAATAGCTTATAACGATATGATGAATGATGCTCGAGCTCTTGCAACAAAAAGAATGTGCCAAGAAGCTGAAGAATTAGGAGCTGATGCTATTATTAATATTCGTTACGCTTCATCTGCCATAATGCAAGGAGCTGCTGAGGTTATAGTCTATGGAACAGCAGTAAAAATAATAAATAAGAAGTAATTCAACAACTTTTTGATATAATTCTAGTTACTGTAACAAACAAAGAGCCTATAAGACTAAGTGATGTGTTTTAAGCAACTTTTGCTTACATAATATTATGTTTGTAAATTTAGTTTTTACTAAACCCCACTTAACTAAATTGTTGTGTATCTATATAAAGCATGCAATAATATTTATACAATAACAATTTGGAGGTTATAGAATGAAAAAGATATTATTTATTAGTTTATCAATATTTATTGTTGCTTTCTTTGTTAGTTGCGAACTTTTCCCGTTTTTTACTTCAAAAAATACCCACAATCAACACTTCTACGATTTGGCTGGCGATTGGGAGGATGATTCATATAAAACTTTAAAATACCGTGAGGATGGAAATACTATTATGATGAGTCGTGGTATAGGAGGGAGAAAATTAACTGAAACAGAAGCTACAGATTTAATTTCTAAAACAGAGTTTTCACTTAAATTAGATGATGTTACTATTGAGCCAAAAGCCGACATGACAGTGGAAAAGCTAGGTTTTACTGGTTATCATGTTGTGCAGTATTTTAAAGTGATAAAGATGGAAAGGGGAGAACATGAATTATATGGAAAAACTCTTTTAAGACATCCTACCAATCCCATCACTCGTGAAAACACTGTTTATCTTACAATTGAGTAATAAGGCTTAATAAAGGTATTATTACTATAAAGAGCTTTCTTTCGTTTGGGATTAATAGATTTGACTGAACCTTGTAGCAAGCAACAATCAAGGATTATTAAGTTCACTTATTCCTTTTTATTTTAATACTGCTTAATTTATTTAGAATATTAAAAAACTCTAATAATAAAGTTTTCTACAAACCCCAATTATTGATAACGAAGATATTTCATAATTATTTACGAACAGTACAAAATTAATTACTGAAAAATATAACTAATCCCCAATTAATGGAAAGAGCAAAATTTCTATGGGCATTAACACAAGATATTTTTTAAAATTCTGAAAGTAGCAAATTTGAGGATTTAGTTAAGTTAAAAGCACTTAATCAAACCACTAAAACCTGGATTTAGCATTACAAAGCAGGTGTGTTAAATCCCTGAAAGAAGAACTTTAAACTACCACTTCACTTGAGAAAAATTTATGTTTTACATTGAAACTTTAATTTCTCAGGTAGGTAAAAACCTAATCTACAATTAAAAATAAAAAGTAATGCTTGACAAATGAGAAATTTAGGTTAATAATTACTCTAGTTGAACCGGTTCAATATAGGAGGCTTCGTGAAAAACGCAACAATGAAAGATGTAGCAGCATTAGCTAAAGTTTCAGTAGGCACTGTTTCTATGAGTATTAATAATTCTCCGAAGGTTTCTGATATAACCAAAAAAAAGGTGTTGGAAGCGGTTGAAAAGTTGAATTACAAACCTAATCCTTATGCAAAATCATTAAGTCTTTCATCTTCAAGAAGCATAGGTTTAATTCTTCCTGGGTTTGTTAATCCCTTTTTTGGAGAATTAGCACAATCGATTCAATATGAACTAGATTTAAAAAAGTATTCTCTAATGATTGGTATAACAAATAACTCTTGGGAGCGAGAGAAAAAGATAATAGATGATTTTTGCGGGCATGGGATAGATGGATTAATAATTATTCCAGTAAATGATGATAATATGAATTTAACTCACATTTACGATTTGAAAAAAAGTATGCTACCTACAGTTTTTATGACAAGTTATTATAAAGGTCTACAAGAAAACTGCGTGATGACAGATCTCTCTAAAGGTTCATTTTTAATAACTAAACATCTACTTGATGAAGGTTATAGATCAATTGTACTTGTTTCTGGGAATTCAGATTTGGTCCCATTTAAAGAAAGAATAGAAGGCTTTAAGAAAGCTTTTCAAGTAAAAAATATTCCAATTCCTCCTAATGCTGTAAAAGAAGCAAGTGGAATGAACTTTAAAGATGGGTACGATGCAATTCAAGAGGTATGGAAAAAAAACAAACCTGAAGCTATTTTAGCAATAAATGATGTAATGGCAATGGGTATAATTAGTAGTTTAAAGGCTATTGGTGTTAGAGTTCCTGAAGATGTTGTTGTAGCAGGATATGATGATATTTCTATTTCTGGGATACAAGAAACACCTTTATCAACAGTAAGGCAACCAATAGATGAAATGAGTAATAAAGCAGTTTCTTTATTATTCGATTTAATAAATAATAAAAGTGGTATATTGCAACCTTGTTATTTAGATCCTTCAATAGTATTGAGGAAATCTACAAAAAAACAATTCTTAAATTAAAAAAATGAGAATTAGAAAAGCTTGCAATATTTTTTAAATATAAATTGAACCGGTTCAATAAATGATTTGTAGGAGATTAAAGTTGGAACAAATACTAACTTGTAAAAAAGAGTTAACAGATGCACTTGTAAATAATATTATCCCGTTTTGGCTAAAACGAAGTGTAGATAAGGAATATGGTGGATATTTAACTTCTTTTGATGAGAATGGAATATTTTATGGAAAGGATGAAAAAAATATAGTAACTCAAAGTAGAATGGTTTGGGGTTTTTCTCATTTAATTCATTATGCCAAAGAAAGTGATAAAAGTCGTGTAAAAGAAGCTGCTAAGCAAGGAGCTGAGTTTTTAATAAACAAATTTTGGGATAAAAAATTTGGTGGTTTCTACTGGTTATTAAATAGAGACGGATCTGTTAAAGACCCTTCTAAATTAACATATGGTC
>CAZHNE010000176.1:0-3599 GCA_964533775.1 uncultured Spirochaetaceae bacterium
GCATCTAAACTCTTACAAAAATCGAGGGCTTTAAGATTGTCTTCTTTTCTAGCACCCCTACCTAGTATTTTTAATATATTGTCATTAAATGATTGAATCCCTATAGAAACTCTTGTAACTAATCCCTCCCTAAACAACGACAAATGAGAGGAGGATAAGGATTCAGGGTTTATTTCAAATGTAGTCTCCTTAGACGGCCCTATAGCTATTAAAAGGCTTTTAAGTTGCTCCACTGAAAGAACTCCAGGATTCCCACCACCTATAAAGACAGTTTCATACCCTTTATTATAATTTTCTTTAAAAAGGGATAACTCTTTTATTAACTTTTCTAAATAAAGAGAAACACTTTCTTTATTCCAGTTTTTTTTATCTTCACTATAAAAAGCACAGTAATAACATTTAGTTAAACAAAAAGGGATGTGTATATAAAGTGAGAGAGAATCTTGTTTATTTAAAAGGTTTAAATATTTAGATTTAATTACTTGTCTCCTAGATAACTAATTCTGTTTAATGGCCAGAATCTAAAGAATACTCTTCCAATAATAGTATCTTGTGAAACAGGACCAAAGTATCTTCCATCGTGAGAATTATCTCGATTATCTCCTAAAGGTAAAACATAATTTTCAGGTACTGTTATACCGTTATTATATGTTTTGTAGTTACTTCTTGCTGTAAAATCAGTTGGATCTATTTTATGTTCAGTATTATATTTTGTTTCCATAAACCCATACATATCCCTAGGATAATTGCTATCACTGATTTTTTGATATTCATTTACATAATGAGTTGGTATATATGAAGAGTTGTTAAACCCCTTATCTCTATAACCTACTAAAGTAGCCCATGCTTTTAAAGGTGAATAATAGGAACTCTCTAACACCCTATTTGGTCCCTGGCTTAAATTGTTTTCGTCTCTAAAATTATTTTCATCAACAAACTCTTCACTACCAGAAACTCTTATTTTAACATCACCGTTTTCAAATCTAACAGTATCGTTAGTCATCGCTGCTGCTCTTTTAACATATAATCTTTCTGCAGGAGTTCCATCTTCGTTTTTATCTATATTAACAAGAGAAAAAGTTGCAGAGAAAAGCATTTGAGCTGCGATATCAAAGAAAGGACCTTTTGAATCATATTCGGGATTATAAAAAGTAATAATATTGTCTCTATTAACAACTCTTTTATCAGATCCTAATTTCGGTCCTGTTGGCCATACTTCTAAACCGTAAGTATTTTTATTAACAAATACCCTGTCTCCTACTAACATTGTTTTTTCCATTGAAGGGGTTGGAATAACAAATAGTTGGAACACATATTGATTTATAATTAAAATAACGACTACAGCAAAGATAAGAGCATCAGCCCATCCCCTTACTTCTCCCCAAAACGTTCTTTGTATTGGGTTTTCTTTTTTATATATTTTTATAGCTTTTCGCTTAGTTAAATATCTAATTGTAAATTTTTCTACTTTATCTATCAATAAACTCATGATTAAAACAATACAATAAAGTAAAAGAGTTGACAAGGATTAAAGGTATAAGTAATTTGTTAGATATGAAAGAAATTAAAGATTTACCAAAGATTGATGATGTTGCCTTGCCAAAGGTAGGTTCACTTAGACCTGGAGTTTATATTTTAACCCTAGCTATAGTTGTAATTGTACTTATTATATTCTTAATTGGATTTTTACCTGGAATTTTAAAAAGTGGCAAATATGTTAATTTTACCAGCAATATAGACAATGTTGGTGTATATGTAGACGGTGAATATTTAAGTGGAACCCCTACTCAAAGTTTTATTGAAAGTGGAGAGCATAGAATAATCTATAAAAAGGCTTCACAAATTGTTGCAAAAGAGACTATTAAAGTATCACACCCTGTATTTTTAACTACTTTTATCCGACGTTATCAAGATGTAAATTTAGAACTAAACACTCTAGAGAGTGAAAAAATAGAAAAAATCATTAATTTTGATATTCAATTAATAATAAATCAAAGTTCAATACTACAATTTTCTTCAGTTACAAACTATATCCCCTACTTTTCTCATTACGCTAAAGATGCTATTGCCTTTAACTTAAGTGAGGAAAGAATAAAAAAGGATTTAAACTTAGCTAGTAGCTTTATCTCTTCAATTGAGATGTTAGAAGATGCAAAAGAAGCTTATAGATCTTTAAACATTGAGTACGGTAATTCTTTAAAATTAGCTCAAAAGGTGTTTGAAGAAGAAGGAACTATGATTGGTGAGTCTTTTAAAGATGTAGAAGTAAAAACTCTTCCCTCTTCTTTAAAAGTCGGTAATGATGCTGTTATAAGTATGTTGAAAATTGATCCTGTTAGTTTTGTAATGGGTGATGAAACTTACAGTACATTTCCTAATGTAAATGAAGTTGGTATAAAGGCAAATCTTACAGATAGTGTTTATATATCAAAAACTCCTGTTTCAAATTATCTTTATTCATTGTTTGTTGTAGAAAACCCTACTTGGTCAAAAAGCAATAAAACAACTTTAATTAATAAAGGCCTTGTAGATGATAATTACTTAGAAGGCATTAGCCTATCCCCTACATACCCTTCCTTAGAGCCAATTAGGAATATCAGTTATTATGCTGCAGAGGCATTTACCTCTTGGTTAAGCGAAAAAACTAACAGGGATGTTTATATTCCTAGTGAAAAAGAATGGAGTGCTGCTTCTTTAGCTTCTACAAACTATATTAACAATTCATATAGCACCTCATTAGTTTCAACTGCAAGTTATGATAATCAATTTGATTTAATGCTTGGTGGTGTTTGGGAATTTACATCAACTCCCTACTTCCCTTTAAGCAGATTAGTAGAAAATAGAGAAGATCTTATAAATGATATTAACAATAATTACAATTGTGATATAATCGTTAAAGGTGGATCACTATTAAATTCCTCTATTAACATTAATAATGTTGGAGTTATGGAAAAATCAGCTTGTTTTGAATACATGGGATTTAGAATCGCTTACAAATAAAAAAATAGGATTAAAAATGAGAGATAATTATAAATTATTAAATAAAAATCGAAAGGCTTTCTTCAATTATGAAATTACTGAAACAATTGAGTGTGGTATGGCTTTAGAAGGAACAGAAGTTAAAAGTATGAGAGGTGGACGGTTCTCATTTACAGATAGCTATGTTTCAATAGAGAATAATCAACTCGCTTTGTACCAGTTTACTATTCAGCCTTATAAATATGGATCTATTAATAACCATGATCCTGAAAGAAAGAAAAAGCTTTTAGCTCATAAAGATGAAATTAAAAGATTAAAAAGAAAAGTTGATGAAAAAGGGTTTACCCTTATTCCAACAAAAGTTTACATAAAAAACAATCTAATAAAAATGGAAGTTGGTCTAGCTAGAGGTAAAGCTCTTCATGATAAGAAAAATGCTATTAAAGAAAGAGACTTAAGTCGAGAAACTAAAAGAGAAATTAAGAGACTAAAATATTAGTTTTTAAAGTGAAAAACGAATTCTTTAATTGTTTAAATAAATCCATAAAAACTTATAATAATATTATAAACTTTTATGGATTATTCTTTTTTTAAATACAACACAACGAAAACAAGCAGTT
>CAZHNE010000177.1:0-3566 GCA_964533775.1 uncultured Spirochaetaceae bacterium
TAAAGTGTGAATTTTTTGAACAAGACTGTGGAAATGATTCTCAGTTTATACAATTCTTAAAAGAAGAAAGTAAAAAGTTAAGTGAAGAGCTATATATAACATCAGCACATCCAAATTATTTGGAGATTCTAAATAAAGATGTTAATAAATATACCGCAGTAACTAAAGTTTTAGAAATGCTTAACCTAGAAGAGGATGAAGTTATAGTCTTTGGAGATAGTCATAATGATTTAGAGATGATTACTAATCTCCCTTATTCTGTAGCTATGGGCAATGCCTCAGATGAAATAAAGAATGTCGCAACTTTTATAACCAAATCTAACAACAGCGATGGTATTGCTCACTTTTTAAGTAATAGTAACGACTTTTTCTCTAAAATAGTTAAATAGCTTCTTTTATATTTCTAAAGATAAATAGAAAGTTAATTGTATTTACTTATCACAAATTCATCTTTTGTTGCTTTTATTAAAAAGAAATGAAAACGTGTAATAAAACCCCTAAACATATTAAATTTTGTAAAGTCATTTTATAAAATAATTGAAATTAAGCAATAAAAATAGTGTTTATTGCATAAACTTTACAAGTTGTTCCTACGCTATTATGCTACTTTATATATATGGATTAAAAGCTAGAAGTTTGACTTATTTAAATCTTTGGGATAGTATACAAAACTATGTTTTGTTAATACTCTAATTATAATCAGTATTAAGATATGTGTTTTAACAATTAAACCGTTACTAAAAGAGGTAGTTTTGAAAATTATTATATTAGGTGCAGGGCGCCGTGGATCTCGATTAGGATATCATCTTTGTAAAGAAGGTGAAGAAGTAACCTTTATTGATAGAGATAAAGATAGACTTGATAACGTATTATATAAGTTAGATGCGATGGGTATATTGGGTAACGGAACTGATATAGAAATATTAAAAGAAGCTAAATGTGCTGATGCTGATATTTTTATCGCAGTTACTGGAAAAGATGAAACTAATATAGTTTCTTGCGGTCTTGTAGCAAGCCAATTTCCTAAAGTTAAAACAATTGCAGCAATTAAAAAATTAGGCTGGAGTGGGAGAGATGAAAAAATGGGTTCTCTCTTAGGCATTAGTGAGTTAGTTAATCCAAATATCGTAACAGCTAAATTAATTTATAGTATTGTAAAAAATGGTATATACAATGATATTATTACTTTTGATAAGTCTGACTTAATCCTATATAACTACGTAGTAGATAACTCTAAAGACTTTGTTGGAAAAACAATTCAGGAAATAAGAAGAACTACTAAAGATAACTTTGTAGTAGCAGCTATAAAACATAAAAGAGATACAATAGTTCCAAACGGAAGTACTGTTGTTAATAAAAACGACATTTTATCAATTGTAGGTAAGCCTAGAAATCTAACCTCCTTAATGACAAACGTATCTAACAAGAAAAAAGAAAAATTAAAGATTGTTCTTGTTGGTGGTTCTATGATTACAAAGTTCTTCTTAAAGCAATGTAATCCATCTCAATTAAGTAACATAATTCTTATAGAAGTTCAAAAAGAGATTTGTAATGAATTTGCAAATCAGTTTCCTCAAATAGTTGTTTTAAACGCAGATATAACTGATGAAACAATACTCTCAGATTCATATCTAACTGATTATGATTTGTTAATATCATTAACTGAAAGTGATGAGTTAAACTTAATAACAGCAACTTACGTTAAAGAAAGAGGAATAGAGAGGTCTATTGCTTTAATAAGACACAATATCAACTATTTAAGTATGGAGTCATACTTAGGAATAGATGCTGTTATTTCAACAACTGAATCAACAGTTGATACAGTTTTAAGTAGATTAAGAGGAACTAATGTATCTAGTATCCATTCTATTCTTGGTGGTTCTATGGAAATATATGAATATACTGTAGAAAAAAATACTAAAGTATGTGATAAAAAACTCTCTGAAATAAATATGAAAGGCAAGGGCATTATCGCAGCAATAAATAAAGACTCTAAGCATATAATTCCAACAGGTGATTATAGGTTAACCGCCGGAGACAATGTGTTAGTAAGTGTAAGCGCTGGAAGTGTAAACTATATACAACAATTATTTTTAAAGGAAAGCAAATAATGAATTTTAAGCAGAACTTCAAACTTTTAGCTTATATGCAACTTTTTATTGCTGTATTTATGTTGATTCCTACAGTAATGGCTTATGTTGAGAATGAACAACTAGCATTTGTAGGTTTTTTATACGCCTACGGAGTAATTGCAATATTTTGTACTTTTGTTGCTATATTCACAAGAGGGGATGATAACAAAAGTATTGGAACTAGAGATGGATACTTTTTTGTAACCTTTACTTGGGTTCTTGGCGCAGCTGTAGGTGCTATTCCTCTTTTTGTTAGTGGAAGTTATCCAGACTTTACAAGTGCTTACTTTGAAGTAATGAGTGGTTTTACTACAACAGGAGCTACTGTATTAACACAAATAGAAGACAATCCTCTTTCTATTCTTTTTTGGAGGTCAGCTACCAACTGGCTAGGTGGAATGGGTATAGTAGTACTTTTTGTAGCTTTAATTTCTAGAGTTGGTTTAGGTGGAAATAAATTAGTAGGAGCTGAATCTGTTGGACCAGTAAAAGATAAACTAACTCCTAAAATTCAAAGCACTGCTTTAATTTTATGGAGCATATATGTTGGTTTTTCTATCCTAGAAGTAATTTTATTAAAATTAGGTGGCCTTAGTTTATATGATGCTGTTACTGTAACTTTCTCAACTATGGCAGCTGCAGGGTTTTGTGTTAAAAACTCTTCAATTGGAAGTTTCAACTCTGTCTACGTTGATGTCGTAGTAACTATATTTATGCTAATAGGTGGAGCAAACTTTGCCTTATATTACAAAGCTCTAACAGGTAGATTAAAGAGTGTTTTTAGGGATGGAGAGCTTAGAGCTTACTTTACTATATGGGGATCTTGTACTTTAATTATAGCTATTTATTTACTCTTTAAAAATGTATATCCCAATTTTGGAACAGCTCTTCGTTACAGTGCTTTTCAAAATGCATCAATTATGACAACAACAGGCTTTGCAACAACTAACTATAATTTATGGCCAACATTTCCTCAAATGATTCTTTTGCTACTGTTTTTTGTAGGTGGTAGTGCAGGTTCTGCAGGTGGTGGAATAAAAGTGATTCGTGTAGTCACTGTTATTAAAGCTGCTGCTGCTCATATGAAAAAGAGGATTTATCCAAATGGAATATTCCCAGTTAGAGTTGGAGAAGATGTTATAAAAGATGATGTTTTAATATCAATTAGTGGATTTATTGCTATTTACCTTGCTACAGGATTAATAGGATCTGTAATTATTTCCCTTTCTGGTTGTGATATGATAACAGCATTCGCAGCTTCTTTCTTATGTTTAGGAAATATTGGTATTGGCTTTGGAGCAGTTGGTCCAACTGGTAACTTTGCTGATTTTGCACCATTCTTTAAGTGGGTATGTGCCTTTTTAATGCTTGTTGGAAGATTAGAGCTTTATACAGTATTTGCATTATTTACTAGATCATTTTGGAATAAATAAA
>CAZHNE010000178.1:0-3561 GCA_964533775.1 uncultured Spirochaetaceae bacterium
CCTAAATGCTTCCAGTCGATAGACGAAATCAAATCAAGTCGTGTGTAATCATCTCTAATTACCATAATCAATGAGTAGTTCAAAAGACATTCCTTTTTTTGCATTTTTTAATAGTACAAATTTATTATAGTATATATTATAACAAGCTTGATATTTTTACAACACGCATAGCAAAATATTGCACACAAAGATAAAATTAGACCCTTTAAAGGGATATATTTTATAATCATTTAATATTTTATCTTGTTTTATGTATACAGTTTTTATAAAGTTTTTGATTATTCTTGTTTTAAAAGCAGTTTTATAGCACTAAAATGCTTTTAATGCATACGGAAGGTATATATATGCACAAAAAGGAATAAAATAATTCCATTTTGTATTGACCTATTTCAACAAATAAAATAGATTGTACGTAATATAATATTTAAGCAAGGAAAAAAGAGATGAGAAACTATTATAATACATTATCAACAATCATCTTAAGCACCATAAATACTGTGGTGGAACTTTCTATTGCTCTAATTTTAGTCTTAATTTTATCAAACTTATTAATTATTATATAGCCACGGAGTTTACATTTTAGAGTAATACCCGTGGTACAAACCTCCCAAAGTAAAAATATATAGGGAGTGATTTACTATACCCATTTTAAAGGAGTGATATATGGGAGATTTGAAAGAAACAAGATTTACACTATCTTTGCTAGTTAAAAACCATGCAGGGGTTCTTCAAAGAGTTGTTGGACTTTTCTCAAGACGCGGTTATAACATCGATAGCTTAAGTGTAGGTAGAACGTGCGATGATGCTGTAAGTAGAATTACTATTGTCATCCTAGGGGATGTAGCAATTGTAAAACAAATAAAGAATCAAGTTGAAAAGCTTTTAGATGTTATTAGAGTTTCTATTATAACAGATGAAAACGGTATTCAAAGTGAACTTATCTTAGTTAAGCTTTCTACTGTAGGAGATAACAGATCAGATGTTATTGAACTCGGTCAGTTGTTTAAAGCTAAAGTTGTAGATGTAACACATACAACTATAACATTTAAGATAACTGGAACTACTGACAAGATAAAAGCTTTCTTAGATTTAGCAACTCCTTTTGGAATAGTTGAATTAACAAGAACAGGTATTACAGCAATAGGTCGTGGGGAAAGAGCTTTAAGAGATATTCCTTACGAAGAATTATAAAAATAATAATAAAAACAAATTGGGCATATATAAGCCAAAGGAAGAGATTATGAGTAAAATGTATTATGACAGTGATGCAGATTTTAAGTACCTAGACGGTAAAACAGTAGCAATAATTGGTTACGGTAGCCAAGGTCATGCACACGCACTTAACTTAAAAGAAAGTGGTGTTGATGTTGTTGTTGGTCTTTACAAAGGATCAAAGAGTTGGAGTATTGCAGAGGAAGCAGGCTTAAAAGTAATGGAAGCTAAAGACGCTGCTAAAGCTGCTCAAGTTATTATGATGCTTGTTCCAGATGAAAACCAAGCTGCTCTATACAACGAGGCTATTAAAGACAATTTAAAAAAAGGCGACTATTTAGCTTTTGCTCATGGTTTTAATATTCATTTTGGTCAAATTGCTCCTCCAAGCGATATCAACGTTATCATGGTTGCTCCTAAGGGACCTGGTCACACAGTTAGATCTCAATTCTTAGAAGGTAAAGGTGTTCCTTCCTTAGTTTGTGTAAATCAAGATCCTAGTGGAGACAGTATGGAAGTTGCTAAAGCTTATGCAAAAGGTTTAGGAGCTGGAAGAGCTGGTATATTTGAAACAAGCTTTAAAGAAGAAACAGAAACAGACCTTTTCGGTGAGCAAGCTGTTCTTTGTGGTGGTGTAACCGCCCTTATTAAAGCAGGCTTTGATACTTTAGTTGAAGCTGGATACTCCCCTGAAATGGCATACTTTGAATGTTGTCATGAAATGAAGTTAATTGTTGACTTAATTTACCAAGGTGGTCTTTCCTACATGAGATATTCTATCTCTGATACTGCTGAATATGGAGATTATATTACTGGTAACAAAATTATTACAGCGGATACCAAATTAGCTATGAAGGATATTTTAACTGATATTCAAGAAGGTAAATTTGCTCGTGATTGGTTAGTAGAAAATAGAGTTAACAGACCTTACTTCAATGCAAAGAGAAGAATTGAAAGTGAAAGTCTTTTAGAAAAAACTGGTAAAAAACTTAGAGGTTTAATGAGCTGGTTAAAGAAATAATTCTTTAAATCTTTCCCTCTCATAATTCCTATCTGAGAGGGAAGGTATTCTTTTTATTTAAGTAGAGTAACTAAAAAGTTTAGTTACTCCATTTAAACAAAAAACAAATAGAATGCGGAGGCTATAATGCAAGACAAAATTATTATTTTTGACACAACATTAAGAGATGGGGAACAAGCTCCTGGCTACAGTATGAACTTAGAAGAAAAATTAAAAATGGCTAAACGGCTTGAAACTCTCAAGGTTGATGCCATTGAAGCTGGTTTTGCAATTGCAAGTCCTGGAGACTTTGAAGCAGTTAAGAAAATAGCTGATAATGCTGGAGATGTTATTATAGCTTCTCTTTCAAGAGCTTTAGAAAAAGACATTGATGCAAGTTATGAAGCTACTAAAAATGCAAAAAGGCCAAGAATTCATACCTTTTTAGCAACTAGTGATTTACACCTTGAGTATAAACTTAAGATGAGCAGAGAAACTGCATTAGAGAGAATTACCAAGATGGTGAAATATGCTAGAAATTTGTGTCCTGATGTTGAGTTTTCACTAGAAGATGCAACAAGAAGTGATCTTGATTATATGTGTAGAGTAGTTGAGGCTGCAATTAATTCAGGAGCTACAACTATTAACCTTCCTGATACTGTAGGTTATGCAACTCCGTACGATATTGAAACAATGTTTTCCTCTATTCTCAATAGAGTGCCAAATAGTGATAAAGCAATATTTAGTGCTCACTGTCACAATGACTTAGGCCTCGCCCTTGCTAACTCCTTAGCTGCTATAAAGGCAGGAGCTAGACAAGTAGAGGGAACTATTTGTGGTATAGGCGAGAGAGCTGGAAACGCTGCTATTGAAGAGTTGGCTATGGCAATTAAAACTCGTAGTGACATTTATCCATACTCTTATTCACTTAATACTAAAGAGATTTATAAAACAGCGAGAGCACTCTCCTCGATTACGAATATAAAGCCATTTCCGTCAAAAGCTATTGTTGGTAAAAACGCTTTTGCTCATGAATCAGGTATTCACCAGCATGGAATTATGGCAAATGCCAAGACTTATGAAATAATGACACCAGAAAGTGTTGGTATGGTTAAAACAGAATTTGTTTTAGGAAAACACTCTGGTAAACATGCCTTTCTTAAGAGAATGGAAGACTTGGGTTACATATTAGAAGAAGATGAAGCAAAGAGATTATTCAAAGAGTTTAAAGACCTTTGTGATCAAAAGAAAACTATTAACGATAGAGATCTACTAGCCCTTGTTGAATCAAGTGAAAAGTGGGGTGAAAACGACTGGACTCTCCATAGCTTTGTTGTAAACAGTGGAAA
>CAZHNE010000179.1:0-3555 GCA_964533775.1 uncultured Spirochaetaceae bacterium
CTTTATATTTTTGTTATAGTGAATTGTATCAAATGTTTTATTAAAGTTTGCTGAAAGTTTGCAGAAAGAAATATTTTTGCAGAAAGCTTTGCAGAAAGGTTTGCAGAAAGAGTCTTTTAATTAGACTCTTCTTTTGTAGGTTTTAGATATTGGTTTGGTTTGAAGAAGTTTCGGTAATAAGTTCTGTCGAAGCTTCTGTTGAGGTTGTTTGACTTATTGGGAAAATTAAGTCTTGAATTTCCAACAAAGTCCCTACTGACAAAGTAAATAGGGATTGGTTGTGTTGTTGAAGTGCTTTTGTTAATAAAGTATTGAACCGATTGAGTTTGGTTTGAATGTTTTGTTGGAATGTTTGGTCTGTATTATTCATTTGTACTCTCCTTTTCTATCAAAATTTGTTGTATGCTCTAAATTATTTTCAATAATATAGTTATCATAAGCAATAGCTCCTTCTAAAGCAGTTCCAAAAGAACCAAGATAAACCTTTTTACCATCAACCGACACCTTTGAAATATATCGAATTGTACCTGACTTCTTAATAGTTTTAGTAACACCTCTATATCCTACCGTGTTATCCTTTCTCAATCTTCTTGTATTTCTATTTTGAACTTTTTTAGTAACCCATCTACAATTCTCAGGGCAGTAGTTTCCATCATTATCAATTCTATCCAAACTTAAACCTTCAATATAACCATTAGTATATGCCCAATCCTTAAATGCAATATAACTATCCTTCCAATCTTTACATACTTCTATACCTCTACCTCCATAGTTAGGGTATGATATACCTTTTTTATAATAACATCTTTGTTTCATAGCTGAATATAGATTATAAAGTGTTCCATTACACTCTCCGTGATTTTCTCTTTCTTTTATATTTTTAGGTTTAATTTGTAAACAGCCACAACTTTTAACATTACCTGTGTTTATATCATTAGAAAATGCCTCAAACTCTGTATTACAAAAATTACATTTGTATAGACCAAAAGCTCTTTTGAATTGAGCTTTATCAGTTCTATACTTTCTACCTAAATCTCTTATTAGAGTAGGTTTTAATATAACTTCTTTTTCCATTTAATTTCCTTTAAGTTTAATTTTATAGCGAATTATATCCAAATTAAACTTAATCTTTACTTAAATTATATTAATTTTTGTTGAATTTTTCCTTCAAAGAATTTATCAACTAACTCCTCCCAATTATTACCCTCTAAAACATACCCACCTTTTACATTATATGTAAGTTCAGGGTCTGCTACAAGACTAATTCTTTGGTTTGGAAGAAAATCCCTCTCTAATTCCTCTTTAAATTTCTTAGCTACTACTAAAGCATTCTCTTTTTTCACTTTTATAATACCTGAATCGTGCGTTTGTAAAACATTTCTATAATAAATGTTATTCTCTAAACACCATCTCATTGTATTCATCATACCGATATTAGTTTTAGAAGCATAGCATTGTAACTTAGAATTTCCATATGACCTTTTACTCGCTTGTCTAATACCCTTATCAGGGTGATTTGCATCAGGTGTTAATAAAGGCTGTCCCTCACTTAGAATAACATAACCATTCTTTTTAGCAAAGTCCTCTACATTATCAAAGTAGTTTCTCAACTCATAATTTGTTTCCCAGTAAGCATCATAGAACTCTTTAGCTTCTTCAACACTTATATTAAAACCATTAGCAATCCCATACTCTGAAGCTCCATAAATTAATTGGAATACTTTAGTTTTTTGAGCATCTCTTCTCTCAGAATAATTATCTTTAATAAATCTTCTATCCTCAGCTTTGTTTCTATCTAAGTTTGGAAATTCGTGACCATACATTCCCAATAAAAGATAACTATGTGAATCCTCAGGAGCAATCTCCAACATTCCTAATATTTCGTCACTATTACTCTCTAATCCTGCAATATACGTCTCAAGACTCGCAAAATCTGCATATATGTAAACAAAGTCACCCTCAGGAGGAAGTGTCATAAATTTTTTCAGCTCTGATTTCTTAGGAAGTTGCATAAGATTTACATCTCTCATACTAAACCTGCCACTTTGTGTTCCATTAGCTTGTATAATACCCCTAATCTTACCATCAATACTGTCTCTTGCCTTTTCAATATAAGGTTTATAGAAACTATCTATCTGTTTACTCAGCTTAGCAATCTCTTTAAAATATCTTAAAAAACTTATATTAGGGTACAAGTCAGCTAACTTCTCTGTTGTTTCGGAATCTGTACTAGCATTACCACTCTTTGTTTCCTTTAAAGACTTACACTTCAAGACATCAAATAATAGTACAGCCATATGGTTCTTACTATCAAAGTTAAAAGTAGGGTGCAACTCAATAGAATCGTATTTTTCTTTATTCTTATTAGGTTCTAAGCCCTTAAAAGTTTTACCTTGTGCTTCTGCTTTAGCAACTTTCTCTTTATACTTTACCATAGCCTTTTCAAAATTTATTTGAGCTAACCTCCTTTCAGCCATACCAACAGCTTCATCCTCTCGAATCTTATTATTTAATGAATCTAATTGATTTTGAAGTGACTCCATTTCTACACTAGCACCATTGTAATCAAAAGGTATTCCTTCAACTACCATATCTACAATTATATTACTTAATGGTTTATAGTAATTTAAAAAAGCTTTTTCATAAATATCTCCTGCTAAGTGATTTCTACAAAGCTCTTCTCCATTAAATCTAACAAAGTTTAATGCTACAATATCTAAAGCAGAGTATTCAAATAATATATGCTCAGGTATTAAATCATAACTAAAATCTTTTTTAGCAATATTATGTTCTTTACAATACCAATTTTTAAATTTATCAAGCTCTGACTCATACTCTCCAAGAATAGGGAAAGCTAAAGTCTTTAAGTCAAGGCTAGGTCTAACTGTACTATTCAAAGCGACATAATGAGTAATCAGAGTATCATAAAACTTACATTGTTGTGGGTCAATATTAAATCTTAAGCATATTGCACAAAAGTCAAACTGGCATCCGTTATGCGCCACCACATCTTTCTTACCATTAAAAGTCCACTTTAATAACTTTACCCACATATCTTTATACTTCTCAGAAACACTAACACCATTCTTTTCATACCAACAAACATAACTCTCTAAAGGTTTATCTGTTCTACCATACTGGATACAAAGTATTTTAAAATCTTTGTGAGCAAAATCAACCATATTTGTTTCTATATCTATTGAGATTTCACTAGCACCTTTTAAGAAATTAGCTACTCTTTCTAAACCTTTCTCATCTCTTATATCCACTAAATTAAGTTCTGAGAAGTCTTTTATCTTAAATTCATTATCAATAATTTCACTACTATTTTTTTCCCTTGCTATTGTTCCAGCTCTAATCCCACAAACTAATTTAACTTTATAATCGTCACTTAGTAAGCTTTTTTTACAAACCCCTAGCTTAGACCACTTTGAAGCATCTAGGTCTAGTATCTTTTTGAAAATAGCAAATCTTGTAATTTCACCTTTAGCATCCTTAAGATAGGTAGCATCTACAACAACATTTACACCAGTACATTTCAGTAGCTCCTCTAGC
>CAZHNE010000180.1:0-3515 GCA_964533775.1 uncultured Spirochaetaceae bacterium
AAATTATTCTTCATCATCTATTTCTGGAATAATCGTTATTTTTTCCTTTTTATGGTTTTTAACCTTTCCTTTTTCTCTTCGTGCAGCAGTTGATATTTTATCAACAATTAATTCAATGCCCTCATACAATTCATAACAATCTTGGCCAATGGTTTTTCTAGTACCCCAATTGAAAGTTAAATGAGCGTCAACATGGAAGCCTTGACCAACTTTTTCTCTTTTCATAACAATTTCTAAATCTTTAAGAGAATCATTTGCAAAACTAAGTTTTTCTAATTTCTTATCTAAAAATTCTCTTGTTTCATCACTCGGTGTATAACGTATCCCTTTAACTGTTACATTCATTTAGTACTTGCTTTTTAATAAAAATTAAAAAGCGTCCTCCTATTATTAAAATTTTAAAAAAGTCCAACGGACCTGCTGCCTATAATAATTATATTAACAATTATTACTTAAAAAACTACTTGGTTATAGCACCCTCTCTTTGTCACATTTATAACTTTTAATTTAATTAATTTCTCAATTAAATATCTTCTATCTACTAATAAGTTAACCCCGAACTTCTTAAAAGTCAAATTAAAAACACACTCAAATATTTATTCAAAACTCAACTCAATCGTTATAATAAGTGAATATTTATACGCTAAAGACATAAATATCCTCTTTTTATACATAAAAAACAAATTTTCTATCTAGAAATAAGTGTGTACATTTGTTAATGTTATGCTTTAAAAAAAAGACAAAGTATGCTACTATTTGAAAAAAGTGAGGGCAAGTTTTATGAAAGGTTGTACAATACTAGAACTATTAGATATTGATCTAAAAGAACACAATAAACTACGACTCTCTTGCATTGCTGGAAGAAGTGGTCTTTCTAATAAAATATCTAGCAGTAAAATAAGTAGACCAGGGTTACCTCTTTCTGGTTTTTTTGAATCTTTTGCTGGAAATGCTGTTCAAATTTTTGGTAATGGAGAGCAAAGTTATTTAGATATGCTAGAAGAAAGTGGCGATTATAGTAATATTGAGAGATTGTTTTCTTACGATATACCTTGCTGTATTTTTACTCATAACTACACCCCAAACGATAGGTTCATAGAGATTGCTGAAGAATCTGGTACTCCCCTATTAAAAACTACTTTAATTTCATCTGACTTTTCTAGACATATTTATCAATTATTGGACGATTTATTTGCTCCAACTAAAACAATCCATGGAGTGTTTGTTGAAGTATATGGAATAGGAGTCCTTATAACTGGTGGAAGTGGTGTTGGAAAAAGTGAAACAGCTTTAGAGTTAATTGAAAGAGGCCATAGATTAATAAGTGACGATACTGTTAAACTTAGAAATATTGGTAGCTCTTTTTTAGTTGGTAGTGGAGAAAGTCCAATGCTTGCTCACCATATGGAAATTAGAGGAATAGGTATTATTAATATAGCTAACATTTTCGGTGTTGGTGCTATTAGAAAGAAAAAACAAGTTCAAATTATAGTTCATTTAGAAGAATGGGACTCTAATAAAAACTATGATAGAGTTGGTGAAGATAATATGACAGAGTCGCTTTTGGAAATAAATATACCTAAACTTATAATACCTATAAAACCTGGTAGAAACATTCCAATTATTATTGAGACAGCTGCTAGAAATGAAAGATTAAAGCAACTAGGTTACTACTCTGCTAAAGAGTTTGATCAAAGTGTACTAAAATGGTTCGAAACAGAATCAGCTAAAAAAATGTATTATATTAACGAGGAGAACACCCTATAGATGGTCAGTAGAACATTAACTGTAAAAAACAGGGCAGGAATTCACGCAAGACCTGCTGCTATGATTGTAAAAGTAGCAAATAAATTTGGCAGCGAACTTTTTATGGAAAAAGATACGATTAAAATTAACGGAAAGTCAATTATGGGAGTAATTACTTTAGGCGCAGGATATAAAAGCGAAATAAAGATTACTTGTGAAGGAGAGGATGAAGTTGCAATGGCAGATGCTATTGAAAAACTCTTTGACAATAGGTTTGAGCAGTAGATTGTTCTTTATTTAGCACGGAATCAAGAAATAAAACTTGATGTTGCAAAGGAGGCAGGTTTTAATATAACTTATTAAAACATAAACAAATTATGAAAAAACTAACAAATAGACAAATTCAAGTTGCACAATTTATTAGAGATTATATGAGAGAATATCGCTACAGTCCCTCTGTTAGAGATATTAGCACACACTTTGAGTTTTCTGTAAAAGCAGCTCATGATCATGTTAGAGCGTTAGAAAGTAAAAACATTATAAAAACTACTCAAGGAATATCTAGATCAATTGAAATAATGGACCCAAGGTTTGTTCCATTTCAAGACATGTTAGAAATACCTGTTTACAAAACAACTGAATCAGGAAGTTTAAATCAAGAGCCTGAATACACTATATCTTGTTCAACTTCTATGATTTCAGCCTCTTCTGACGACGAATTCTTTGCTGTTGTAGTACCTGATGACTCTATGGATAATGCTGGCATATATTTTGGAGACCTTGCAGTTATTAAAAAATGCAGGTTTGCAAATGATGGAGATATTGTCTTAGCTGATATCCCAGAAATAGGATTAAACTTAAAATATTATCATAGCGGTGAAGATAGAATTACTTTATTACCTGCTAATGATTCTTATAATCCAATTTATACAACACAACTACAAATTGCTGGAACGCTTGCCTTATTAACACGACGATATGAGAAAAACGGTGAGTAATAATATAAAATTATTTTTAGGCCCAGAAACTGGTACAAAAGAAAATGTAATAAAAAAAGAACTGTCTTCTCTTAGAGATAAATATGGAGAGGATATTGAATTTAAAAAATATTATAGTTTTGAGCTTGATGAAGATGAAATGTATGTAGAGCTAAACAATCCAGGGTTGTTTACTCCTCACTCTTTAATTGTGTTGTATGCAGTGGACCAGTTAAACCCTTCTCAAGTTGAATCTCTTCTCTCCTATATAAAATCACCAAGCGATAGCTCAACTTTAATTCTTGAAAGTGAACTTTTTTCCTTAAAAGGCTCTTCTTATAAAATTGCTTCAGCCGTGAGCAAACAAAATAAAATATCTTTTTATCCGCTAAGTGAAAATGAATTAACCAATTATGTTATTCGTTTTTTTCGGGACAATGGATTGCAAATTACAAAAGAAGCTATCACATTATTATTAGAACTTGTAGATAACAATACACTCGAATTAAAGATTATATGCAATCAACTGGCTTTTTTCTTTAATGTTGCGAAAGATCAAAGTAAAATAATTGATGAAATTGCAATTCATAAATATGTTCATCACAGTAAAAATGAAAGCTCTTTTACTCTTTTAGAAATGATTTTAAGTGGAAAGTTAGAAGAATCTATTAAAATTGCTCATGTTCTACTAGAAAGAGACCCTACATTTGTTTTTACTTTAACTGGTGGTGTTTTATGGGGATTTAGGCGTCTTTTAAGCGTACAAGAAAATATCAACAATGGTCATTCAAA
>CAZHNE010000181.1:0-3484 GCA_964533775.1 uncultured Spirochaetaceae bacterium
TGTTTGCTCATAGTTAAATATAACAACAATACAGGTATAGCAGAAAGAGTGAGAACTGCTAATACTTTTGACCAGTCTGTTTGATATTGTCCAAAGAGACGTGTTACACCTAAAAGTAATGTTTTGCTTTTTTCGTCACTAATAAAGATTAGAGGGAACCACAAATCATTCCAGTAAGGAACTAGATTGTAAATTGCCACAGTAGATAAAGCGGGTTTTAACAAAGGAATAATTACTAAAGTAAAAATTTTAAATCTGGACGCACCATCCATTATTGCGGCTTGAGACATTTCTAAAGGAATTTGCCTTATAAATTCGGTTAAGACAAAAACCCCGATTGGTATTCCCATAGCTACATATATTGGAATTAAAGACCAGATAGTATTTAATAACGATAGAAATTTCATTATTTCTAAAATTCTAATTGATGCAATTTTAATAGGTAACATCATTCCTGCTATTAAAACAAAGAAAATTAATCTAGCTTGTTTTTTTCTCCAAAACGCCAAAGCATAAGAGGCTAATGAGGAGAAAACAATCATAATTAACAAAGATAATAGAACAACTATAAGAGTGTTTTTAAAGTAAATAAGGAAGTCACTATCATTAAATACAGCTGTATAATTAGAAAAGTTAAATTTTTTGGGTAGTCCAAAAGGATTTAAATAAATTGTTAATCTTGTTTTAAAACTATTTATTATTAAAACATATATTGGAAATATGACAATAAAACACCAAAAAATCATTATTACATGGTAGAAGACATGTCTGTTTTGCTTTTTTAAACTTTTTGTTGCCATTTTAATTGTCCCCACTTGTGAATTTTAAAATAGGAATAACACCTATTAGTAGTATGAAAAATGTTATAGTTGCTATTGCTGCGCCAAGGCCTGGATCTGCTATCGCAATTGGATGTTCACCTGCAATACCCATTCTATAAAAGAAGGTACCAAGTAAGTCGGTAGCATAGTTTGGAGCACCGTTTACTGTTGTCGTTGCGAATATAATGTCAAAAGCATTAAAGTTATTTACAAAGGTTAGAATTGTTACCATTCCTACAACAGGTTTTATTAAAGGTAGTTTAATCTTAGTAAAAATTTGCCAAGCATTAGCGCCTTCAATTGAAGCTACTTCCAAACAATCTTGAGGGATGTTTTTTAAAGCTGCAACAAACATCATGGTTGGAATTCCCATCCATTGCCAACAAGATATGAGAGAAACAGCGACTAATGCCGTCTCTGTCATTCCTAACCAAGGTTGAGCTAAAAAACCTAAACCAATTTTAGAAAGAGCACCACCTGCCCAAACTGGATTTAACAACAATTTCCAAAGGTACCCAGTAACTAAAACAGCGAAAGTTGTTGGAATAAATATTACAGTTTGATAAAAAGCTTTAGCTTTCATAGTACGTGTAGTAATTATTACTGCAAATAAAATTCCAAGACCGTTTTGAAATACCATGTTAATGAGAAAAAATATTATAGTATGAGATAGAGCTCCTTTATATCTTACAGACAAAATATTGTCAGTAAACAGCCTTTTAAAGTTACCGAGGCCGACAAATTCTCTATTTACGCTAGAGCTTCCTGTATAGACACTTAATCTTAGGGAATCGAGTAGAGGATATGCCATAAAGACAATATAAATAATTAAGGCTGGTATAATATAAAGGATCCAATACCAACCACTAGGTTCAACAGTTAAAGTTTTCTTTTTTTTCATTAATTCCATATGCAACTCATTAAAGCTGCTAAGATAACTTAGCAGCTTATATTAAATATTTTTTATAAATCTAATTTCTCATATGCCATTTGTACTTCGTTAGCAGCTTGAGTTGGAGTAATAGCTCCTTTCATAACCTTCATTACAGCTTGGTTCATTGGTGAATACAATTCTAATAATACTGGCCATACAAAACGAGCATCTGTTTCTTTGCCTTCATTTAAGGCTAAGAATTCATTAGCTTGTGGAAGCTCAATATCAATAGGTGCATTTATCATTGGGAAGAAACCTGCAGGTAAATATTTAGAAGCAGTTGTTGCTCCTTCTACAGTACATAACCAGCTTAAGAAAGCTTTTGCTTCTTTAGGATATTTTGTTGCAGTGTTCATAGTTATTGCCATATCAGGGTGGAAACAAACAGCTGTTTTATTACCTTTAGGTGCAGGTATTGCAAAAATACCCCAATCAAAACCAACGCCATCATAAGTTCCTACTGACCAAGAACCATCTATAAACATAGCAGCTTGTGCAGTTGCAAAAAGAGCTTGTGAGTCATTATATGTTACTGATTCAAAACCTTTTGGACAATATTTAGCAACATCTTTCATTGCTGTAAAAGCTTTAACAAATTTGTCATTATTTAGTTTTAATTCACCAGTTTCATATTTTACTCTTTCACTAGCTCCACCAATGTAGTTAGGAAGTGCGCCTAAGAAGAAAGTTTCTAATATATCCCATTCATCAGCTACACCGTTTGCTAAAGGAGTTATTCCTTTATTTTTAAGTTTTTCACAAGCAACTAAGAAATCTTCCCAAGTTGTTGGAATTTTAACTCCAGCTTTAGAGAATAAATCTTTGTTGTAATAAACACCATGAGATACAGCTGCAAAAGGAACTGCAAACATGTTGCCATCTGGAGCCATCCAAGGGCCTTTATTAGAATCAGTAAAGTTTGATAAACCTTCGATATCTGAACAGTTTTCAAAAAATCCTGATTGGTACAGTTCGATACCAGGGGCATAAGATCTAGCATACATTAAATCAGGACCTGTACCTGAATCTAATTGTAATCTTAAAGTAGCATTGTAGTCTGCGGGGTTAGTAGGTTTAAATTCAATTTTTACATTAGGTGCAACTTTGCTATAAGCATCTAGTAGAGTGTTCATGTTTTTAACATCGTCAGCCCTCCAAGATCCCATTACTAATGTAACTGTTTCAGTTTCGGCTTCTTGTGTTCCAGCTGCAAAAGCGCTTGTTGGGAAAACTAATAAAGCCGCAATAATTAAAAAAAATAATTTTTTCTTCATTTTTTATTTCTCTCCTTTTGTTTTTATATTAACAGTATTGGAGGAGTTCATTTATTCTGTCAATGAAAAAATGATTATGTTTATATCGGGGGTGTACCTAACTATTATAACGCTAACATTATTATCTAGTAATTCTTTGTCTAGTAACAAACTACATCGTTTTATATCAAGTTTATTATACTTTTTTGCTATACATCTGTAAGTATAAAAGTGTATATATTATATTTTGATGCAAAAATTATTTTTTTCATTGACAGAATAATTGTTTGATTTGATACTATACTTAAAATAAAGGTGTAAAGATGGCAAACAGTCAGTATCAAAAGTTAGTAAATTCAACACAAATCCTGCAAGAGCTAAGAAGTGGCTCTAAAACAAGGACAGATTTAGTTAATACATTAAACCTTCAGCCTTCTACTGTAACTTATACTTTAAATAGGCTAAAAGATTTAAAG
>CAZHNE010000182.1:0-3481 GCA_964533775.1 uncultured Spirochaetaceae bacterium
TATTTAACTGTCTTTAAAAATAAATTGTTCTTTATATTTTCCAATTATAAAACTCATGCTTCTTTTTCATTACACGGTTAGTGGAAAGTTACTTATAAAAACAATAGCCTTTGAAGAAGTATAAAATCATTTTTATTTAACAATATTGTGATACAACTGTTGTTTTGATGTTTATTTAGTGGCTTTTTAATATAAGAAGATACAACATTTCTTAAGTGAATTGTCAAGAAAACTGTTATACTTTAGCAGCTCTTAAAAAAATAAGGTCTTTCAATTTTTTCTGAAATTTTTATTAAATCTCCAGATTCATTATCTCATAGTAGATACTTTTGAGTTATTCATGGTAAACTTTTTTAAGAGGAAATGATATGAACCTATCAAAAATATTTATTATTATTGCTGTCCTAGTTGTGCTCTTAGTAGTTGGGCTACCAGCAATGCGATCTGCTTTACAAAAAGAAGAACCCGAGGAACAACCTATGAATATAACAGAACAAACTACTAATGGATTTTCGTTTAAACCGATAGACCAGTCCTTATTAAAAGATCTAAATGATAAAGAGCGACAAGTGATTATCAATAAAGGTACTGAACGTGCTTACACTGGGGAATATACAGACAATAAAAAAGAAGGAACCTACTACTGTAGACAGTGTGGATCTCCACTCTATACATCAGATGATAAGTTCGACTCTAACTGTGGATGGCCTGCTTTCGATGATGAGATTCCCTTTGCTGTTAATAGGTATCCAGATGCTGATGGATCTAGAACAGAAATAGTCTGTGCAACTTGTAATGGTCATCTTGGTCATGTATTTTTAGGTGAGGGATTTACTGAAAAGAATACACGCCATTGTGTAAACTCAATTTCAATGACTTTCAAACAAGAGGCTCCTAGAGCACGAGCAGTGTTTGCAGGGGGATGTTTCTGGGGTGTTGAGTACCTTTTTGAAAGCTTAGAAGGTGTATATGAGGCAACTTCAGGATATACTGGTGGCAATGTTGACAATCCAAGCTATGAGCAAGTTATCTCTAATAATACCGGTCACCTTGAAGCTGTTGAAATCATCTACAATCCAACTGTTGTATCTTATGAAGATCTTGCAAAGTACTTTTTCGAGATTCACGATCCTACACAAGCAAATGGGCAAGGTCCAGATATAGGCAGCCAATATTTGTCTTCAGTCTTTTATCAAAGCAAACATGAATTTGATACAGCAGTTAAACTTATTAATATTCTTGAAGATAAAGGCTTAAACATAGCTACAACACTACAACCTGCTGCTAAATTTTGGGATGCGGAAAACTACCATCAAGACTACTATGTTCGCAAAGGTAGCCTACCTTATTGTCATGCTTGGACAAAGCGATTCTAAACAATCATAATTGCAGTAATCTAAAAGCACTCCCAATATTTTTTGGTTGGATCAATTGCAAGCTAGGCACTTCTTAATTTTATTTTCCAATATCTTTAAATAAATTAATTGGTGCCCTCTCGATTATGTTGGTTATTATCAAGCAGTTCTGATATTAGAAGATAACAAAATCACTATTATCTTCAATTTTTTTTATTAATTAATTCTTCAAGAAAAAGGCCTATATTTGAACCTATACTATCTTCTAATTTAATCAAATCTGTCTCAAATCTTTTTGAATTTTCTATAGCAGCCAAAACATTATCTTCTAACTTATAAAAACAAATATTGGTTTTTCTAAAGTCATTTAGTATTTCTCTCAATTTAAATTCACTATAATTAATTTCTTCATTATTTTCTTTATCGGTATTATAGGAAACCTTCTCGTTTTGACTTAACTTTTCTTTATCTATTTCAAAAACTTCATTAAAATGTAATAATAACCAAAATTCAAAACAAGGATTAGATACAAATAATTTATAATTATTGTTTTTACAATTTTCTATCATTGTATCATATTGATCTTCTGTAAAGCTATTTTTATCTCTATCAACAATTAGACAAACTTCATCTAAATCAGGAGTATATAATTCAAATTGCAACTTGATATAAGGATATAATTAATCTACAAATATTTTTTTATTTATTTTTTCGCCTAGAAGCTCTACTAACAGTTCGACTTGAGCAGGTTAAATGTTAAAAATGTTGTCATTAACTAAATTAAATTCTTTATCCAAAATATTTTTTACATATACACGCAAATTATCACAATCTTTCTTATTGTTAATATCTTTAGAGTATTCAAAACAATACTGAACAATAGATTCTATTAAATCAGTCACACAAAGCTGATTGTTTTTTAAATTATCCATAAATGGCTTCACTATTTCAAAAATTTTTGTTGGGTGACTCCATCTACGATATAAATGATTTCTTTCTAGTGATATTAATTGTATACTAGGCTTTATTTTAAGCTTATCCTTAACTCTAGATATCCCGTTAAAATATTGACTTTCTGTAACTTCACCTTCATATGTCAAAAAATATTTTTTTGGTTCTAATAATTCTTGTGAAGAATAAACTTTCTTTCTCTTTCCCAAAGAACTTTTACTCATTCTCATGCTCATAATTTAACAATCCTTGCAATTTTGTTTATATAATAAGTCATCGTAAAACTCCGGAATTCCCCCATACCTTCCTTCCAAATAGGCTTTAACGATTTTTTTATCAAACCTCTCATTATATTCATCTAAGGAATAAATTGTTGTTTCGCCTTGACTATTCTTATTTAATAACCAAATTTCATCTTTTCTTAGAAGGTTCAAATCCATTAATTGCGATTCATGAGTAGTGATAATTAATTGTATATTTTTCTTTGTTGCGATTTTTAAAAAAGTTGCTACAAACTTTTTAGACAATAATGGATGCAAGCATCTATCGAGTTCATCTATTATAAAAACTTTCTCTTCTTCGTCATTTAGTAACACTGATAATAATTCCATTAGTCGTTGCGTTCCATCAGATTCTTCTGAAAGTAAAAATGTAATATCATCTTCATTATGCTTAAATTTTAAAATTTTAAAAGTTATACTTTCATCTTCACTTATTTCAAATAAGAAAAAACCCTCGCCTTTTGCATTTAATAACAGCTTTTTTTTACCATTACTCTTTTTAAATTCTTTTTTTAATTCTTTAATAATATCTTCTATAATGAAAGTAGGTAGTTTCTTTTTAATCAATTCTCTAGAAACCTCATCGGTTAATACTTTACTAACTCCTGTATCAAAGGCTTTTAAGTATTCCTCAATTTTACAAGAAACATTTTGATCAAATATATCTATTTGCGTATTTCGTAAAGGTCGATTTGCATAATTTACATCTAACTTTTTATCAAACCAATTATAAATATCTTTAAAAATATCTAATTCTGAAGATTCTTTATATAATTCATTTTTATTTTTATTTAAATCTTGCAAAAAAAGTATTGAACCATCATTTTTCACAACATCTATAAAAACTTTTAATTTTGCAAGATTCTTTTTATCTTTTATATATTTATTGATAGA
>CAZHNE010000183.1:0-3453 GCA_964533775.1 uncultured Spirochaetaceae bacterium
ATTATTTATCACATATTTAAAGCTTTTATAGGTGCTTATATTTAAAAAACTTGTTTAAAATTTATATAGGATTCATCTCTTGCAAAACTGTTGTTTTTGTAATATAATAATATATAGATTGTGAGAAGAAAAATGCCCCCGAGCATCGCTACGCTGTTGCTCGGGTTTTGTTTACGTAAAACAAATTAGCCTATTTTGAGAATCCTATCCAATTTATTTGAATTTATTATTGCTCAAATTATAAATGAGTTAATTTTCTGCGGAGGAAAAATTATATGAATATGAAAAAATTACAAACTATGTTAGATGAAGAGAAGTGGAGCATTTCCTTTATGCAAAGTTGCGATATTCAATATTTTAAAGATCTAGATCAACAAATCAGTGAGATAGTTGAAGATGAAATAATTGAAATTAAACAACTTTGTGATGACCATTTCGAAGAGAAAAATCAAAATAGTGTAATAGCGAGATATATTTCTGGTGCAGTTACTTTTATAACTAGACCCCAAGAAGATAGTATTGCTTTTTTAGATTTAATTTCTTCTTTTGCACAAGTTGGAAGAAACGACTTAGTGAACTATCTATGTTCATTAGTTTTAGACGTAAATGAAAGTAAACCTGCTTTACGTTTGCTTGGCGAAAGTTACGAAAAGCAAAACGAAGAAGAAAAGATGTTTGAAATTTGGGAAAGATTAGTTAAAGTTGACTATTCTGAAACTAAACTTCTTAAGCAGTTAGCTGATTATAAACTAAAGAGTTCTAATACTAACGATGTTGAAGAAGGTGTTTTATACTATAAAAAGTTAATAAATCGTTTAATCGCAAAAAGCGATTCAACTAGTATTAAAGAAAGCTTCCCAGTATTAATTTCTCTAATTCCAGATGATTTTGGTTACTTAATTGGTATTTGTGACCGTGTAGCTACACATGTTGGAAAATCATATGCTGTTGCTTTACTAAATGTTTTAGTAACTTATCATAAAGACAATCTTGATAATAAAATTACAGTTTACAAAAAAATATTAGAGTACTCTAGTGATGATATGGGTGCTAGAAATAACTTAATTAAGAGTTATAAGATTAAGTATAAAGATCACGGAAGACTTAATACTTGTTTAAACTACAGTAAGTTAAACGATAAGAGCTTTAAAGATATAGTTAGAGCTATTGAAGATTTTGAAACAAATATTGCTTTTGATAAAGGCACATTTGTTTTTCAAAAATCTACAAATAAGATTGGTCGTATAAAAAACATAAATGAAAAACAAGTTGTAATTGATTTTCCTGACAAATCAGCTAAAATGTCCACAGACATGGCTTTTAAAAGCTTATTAGCTTTAGAAAAATCACATATTTGGGTTTTAAAGAGTGTAGTTCCTCATGAAACACTTAAAGAAAAAATTAAAACTGATATTCCTTGGGCGTTAAGAATTTTAATGTCTAGTAATAATGATAAAGCTTCTTTAAAAGAAATGAAAGCTGAGCTATCCCCTTCCCTTTTAGTTACAAGAGAAGTTAATGCTTGGGTAAAAGCTGCTAAAAAAGAATTAATGAGTAATCCTTTATTTGGTGTAAGTAGTCATGAAAAAGATACATTTACACTTAGAAGCACACCTATTACATTTGAAGAGAAGCAGTTGAATATCTTTAAGAGTAAAAAACAATTTTACAGTAAAGTAAAAGTACTAAGAGACTTTATTTTAAATAAAGGTGATGTTGAAAGTGATTCTTTCTTAGAAATACTAGCATACTTCTCAAATAATATAACAAATAGTGATGGAACTAGTATTACTCTACACAATGTTAGTAACACTATAATTAGTAGTTATTTATTGCTTCAAGACTTATTTGTTAACTACAATATGAACTTCGTTAAATTACCTGAAGGTCTTCCTTTTAGTGCTTTATATGAGAGAATTGAAGATGTAGAAACTTGTTTTAAAAACATAGATGACCCAGATCTTAAGAAGTTATTTATTGAACACGTAGTTCAAGTTGACCCTTTCTGGGAAAAAACCTTAATGGATTTATTCCCCTATTACTTAACTTCTTTTATACCAGATACTTTTAGAAGTAATAAAAAGGCTGAAAGTTTTTCAAGAATATTTAAACACAGTGTTGAAAACTATAAAGATAAATCTCAAGTTTTCTTATATTTATATAAAAACTATACAGTTAAAGTTTGGGAGAAAAATGGTATTTCTTCAGAGCAACTACTCTTTACAGCATTGTCTCTATTAGACTATTTATTGAAGTTAATAGAAAACAAGAAAAATGTTACTGAAAACCGTAAAAATGTAAAAGTATTAATGACTAAACTGTTTGATGAAAAAGCAATCTTTAATTACATAGAAGAAGGTGATGAAACTAAGGGTAAAAAAGCTTATGCATTAGTTGATAGATTATCTTTAAATAAGAGTGATTTAGGTAAAAAAGTTGAAGTAAAACACCAATTAGCTACCAAATACCCTGATTTCGACTTTAGTACTAAAGCTAGCTTAAGTGCTGATGAGTATGTAATTCCAACTGGTTTATTCTGTTTAAAAGAAACATTAGAAGCTAAAAAGGAATACTTATACAAAGTTCAACATACTATACTTCCTGAAATTGCAAAAGAAATTGGTGAAGCTAGAGATTTAGGTGACTTAAAAGAAAATAGTGAATATAAGTTTGCTAAAGAAAAACAAAGAATGTTAAACTCTCAACTAATTAACTTAAGTGAAGAAATGGAAAGAGCAACAGTAATTGATCCCGCTACTGTAACTAATGAGAAAGTTGCTTATGGCACTCGTGTTACCTTGTTTGATAACAATGCAAATGAAGAAGTAACTTATAAAATCATGGGTTCATGGGAAGCTGATCCTTCTAACAACGTTATTAATAGATTGGCACCACTTGGTTCTAACTTACTTAATCGTGTTGTTGGTGATAACATCAAGTTTACTGTTAATGAAACACCTTTTGATTTTACAGTATTAAAAATTGAAGTTGCTATTTAATAAAGCATAAAAACAAAAAATAACCCAAAGATTGGTAAAGGTCTTTGGGTTTTTTGTTCTTTAAAATGTATTACTTTGTATAAAATTTACCAGGTGCTGGTGCTTTTACAACAAATAGTTCTAATATATCACTATCATGATTTTGCACATCCATTTTTACATTAAATGGGATTTTTAAAACAGTGTTTTTATCATGCTTTTCAAAATCTGATTCATCTAGACTTATAGATAAAGTGCCTTTAACTACAGTCATATATACATTAGCATTAGTATAATGAGTTCTTAAAGACTCACCTTCTAGTAATACCATGTGCATAAAGTGAAGGTTCTCATCTTGAATTACAGGTTCAATAACTGGTTTATTACTATCACTAATTTTAAATATTTCTCTTTTCATTTTGTTTCTCCTATAAAAGGTCAATAGTTTTTAACAGAAAACCATAACCTATTTTCA
>CAZHNE010000184.1:0-3440 GCA_964533775.1 uncultured Spirochaetaceae bacterium
ATATTATATTCTTCCTGGAGTTAAAGGAGCCGTTTTAGCACTTGCTTTAATTGCTGCTTATGCAACTGATAAGGAATATTAGAAAATGGATTATTTAGCAGAAAGAGAAAAAATTTTAAAAATAATGGATCACTTTGCAGAAAGAGAAAACGTTGCAAAGGCAATGTGTCGTCTTTACGATAAAAATTTGACAACACCTTCTGGAGGTAATATCAGTCTTAAGATAAATGATGAGTTAATTGCAATTACTCCTTCAAGTTTAGACAAAGGAAAATTAACACCAGAACAGATTATCATACTTGGATTAGATGGTAAAAATCACACTCCGTTTTTTAAGCTTAGTATTGAAGGAGAAATGCATCTTCAAATATATAAAAACAGAAGTGATATAAAAGCCATAGTTCACGCTCATCCGGCTCACGCAACAGCTTTTACAGCATTAAAGGGATCTATTGATACTCATTGTTGGGTTGAATCTTACTACATACTAGGTAATCCTTTATTGGTACCTTACGCGCCATCAGGGTCTGCAACACTTGCTAAAAGGGTAGGTGAATATGCAAATAAAAATAATGTATTATTGCTAGAAAATCATGGTATTATTACATTAGGAAAAACTCTTTTTGAAGCTTATGATAGAATGGAGTTAATTGAAAAAACTGCTGAAATGAATTTATATCAGTTACAAAGTGGTCTTGAAAAAAAATCTTTGAACGAACAAGAAATCGCTTTTATCGATAGCATGCATGATTAAAAAAGGAAGTTATAGAAAGAATTAACAATTAGCATGTTGCATTTTGTTAAATTTTATATAAAGAATATAATAATGAAAAAAGAAGAAAAAAGAATGACCTTAAAAGATATAGCACAAAAAGCTAATGTTTCCCCAGCTACAGTCTCTCTTGTTGTAAACAATAAGAAAGGCGTAGGAATGAAAAAAAGGGTAGAAATTCAGAAGCTTTTAAATGACATGAATTATAATACTCAAAAAAAGACGAATGGGGATCCAATTGGAACTTTACTTTTTATTAAATATTCAAGTACAGGAAAATTAATAGAAGAAAACGAGGGATTTATTTCTGTTATTCTTAATGAATTAGGAAACGAATGTAGACGTTTAGGTTACCAACTTATCTATCATTATTGTCATAATTACCTTGATGAATCTTTAAAAAATATTAATTTTGCTAATATAGATGGTGTTTTTCTTTTAGGGACAGAGCTTATACCTGAAGAGTATTCCTTTGTAAATCTTATTCCTAAACCTTTAGTTGTTATTGATAATTATATTCCAGGTTATCAGTGTAATTCTATTACAATGAATAATGAAGAAATGGTTGGTCAATCATTTGATTTCATGTTTTCAAAGAATCCAAACTTAGAGGTAGGTTATTTGCAAGGAAAAGTCTTTGCAAGGAACTTTGAAGAGAGACTTAGTGGATTAAAACTTGCTTGTGAAAAAGTTGGTATGTCTCTTGATCAAAATAATATTATTATGATGGACCCCACAGTTCGAGGAAGCTACAAAGATATGCTTTTATATCTAAAAGAAAATAACTCTCTTCCAAAGGTGCTTTTTGCTGATAACGATACTATTGCAATCGGTTCAATTCAAGCAATTCTTGAGTTTGGATTAAAAATTCCTGAAGATATTGAAATTGTAGGTTTTGATGATATTGTATTTTCACGCAACATTACTCCTTCATTAACAACAATGCGAGTTAACCGTCGGTTAATAGGACGTGCGGCAGTTAAGCTTATGAAAGAAGCAATCCAAAGCCAAGATTTTTCTAATGTAAAAGTTAAAATTGGTGGAAGTTTGATTGTTAGAAATTCTACAAAAATTAAATAAATGGAATTTAAAGGAAAGAAATCTTGAACATAAGGAGGGAAAGTTATGAAAGTTGGGATGTATTACAACAATTCGGATGTTAGAGTTGAAGAAATGAAAAAGCCTTCAATAGGACCTGATGAGATCCTTGTTAAGGCTCAGAAATGTGGGATATGTGGTTCAGATGTCTTAGAATGGTATAGGATAAAAAAAGCTCCCATAGTACTTGGTCATGAAATGGTAGGAGAAATAGAAGAAGTTGGATCTAATATAAAAAAATATAAAAAAGGTCAAAGAGTTTTCGTTTCTCATCACATCCCATGCAATACTTGTTATTACTGTCTTCGGGGTTATGAAACAGCTTGTGAAACCCTACATACAACAAATTTTTATCCTGGTGGATTTTCTCAATATATTAAGATTCCTGCAATTAATGTTGACAGAGGAGTTTTCCTTCTTCCTGATGATTTATCTGGTGATCAAGGTGTTTTCATTGAACCTTTAGCCTGTGTTATTAGAGGTCAACGTTTAATAGATATAAAAAATGGTGAGACAGTTTTAATTATAGGAAGCGGAATAAGTGGTCTCTTACACCTTTTACTTGCCAAAACAACAGGAGCGGGAAGAATTATATGTACTGATATTAATGAACACCGCCTTGAGCTTGCAAAAAAGCTTGGAGCAGAGCATTGTTTTCTTTCTAGTGAGGATGTTTCAGCAAAAGTAAAAGAAGTTAATGGTGGTAGACTAGCAGATAAGGTAATTGTTTGTGCTGGTGCTATGGTAGCTTTTGAACAATCTATGAGTTGTGTGGATAGAGGTGGAACAATTCTTTGTTTTGCGACAGGAAAGCCAGGAGAAGATTTAAAAGTCCCAATTAATGATTTTTGGAGAAATGAAATTAAACTTTTTCCATCTTATGGAAATGCACCTTTAGATGCAATGGAGGCAATAGAGCTTCTTAGAGCTGGACGCATAGATATTAACCCTTTAGTTTCCCATAATATACCCCTTTCGAAAATTGAAGAGGGTTTTTATATGACAGCACATGGTAAAGATAAAGACGGAAATCCATCTCTTAAAGTGATAATAAATTTGGAGGACAAATAATGAAAGGTTATATTAATTATTCTAGACGCGAATATTGCAAGGCAATTTCTTGCCCTGTACAACTTGAATTAGAAAAACAGGTTCCAAACAGTGAAGCTTATGAAGCTGTAAGGAAAAAATGCAAAGAGGCTTGTATCCATACAACACATGAGTTTCATGCATGGCTTATTGAACATGGTTACCTTGTAATCAGGCCGAAATAAAAAAATTTATTATTCAAATGGTGTTGGAAGTTTTTAGCTTTTGATACCATTTTTTTGTATTTACTTGCAGAGAAAATACCTAAATGATGGAAGTCAATTCTGGGGGTTATTTTTTACAAAAAGATATAATTAAAAGTTTAAGTATTATTCTATGTTTTCAAACTTACTTTAACAACGTTAGCTTTGGTTTTTAAAACCTTGGCCTCTATAATGTTAGCTTTTCCAATAAAATTAGATGCAAAAGTGTTAGCTGGTTAATAATAAACTTCTTGTGGAGTTCCAACTTGTTATATAAT
>CAZHNE010000185.1:0-3433 GCA_964533775.1 uncultured Spirochaetaceae bacterium
TAAGTGATACAGAAGGTGGAACTGGCTTAGGTTTGGCAATTTGTTCTAATTTAGTAAAACAGCTAAAGGGCGATATTGAAATTGAAAGTGAACTTAACAAAGGAACTACTGTAACAATTACATTGCCTATTACTATTGCTACCAAGGATAAATATGTTAAAAAGATTAAAAAGATAGAAAAAATAAAATCTGAAAGTCTCTTTTCTGGAAAAAAAGTATTAGTAGCTGAAGATCAACAGATTAACGCTATGATAATTTCTAGTATTTTAACAAAAAGTGGGTTAATAGTTGATCACGTTGTAAATGGGGAAGATGCTGTAAGAATGTTTGCAAAATCTAAAGAGGGTGAATACGATGTTATTCTTTTAGATATTATGATGCCTATTTTAAATGGATTAGATGCTTCAAAACAAATAAGAGCTCTAGAGAGAAAAGATGCTTCTTCTGTTCCAATTATAGCTCTTAGTGCAAATGCCTTTGATGAAGATATAAAAGAAAGTTTAAAATATGGAATGAATGATCACCTTAAAAAGCCAATTGAAACTAGTGTTTTACTAGATACTCTGAAAAAGTTTATATAAAAAGAGGCTGCAACATTAGCAGCCTCAAAAGAAAATTGTATACTATTTAAATGACTGTATTATCGGGAATAATGGCGTTTTTTCTAATGACGATAATACCGTCCCTTATAGAATACATTTCTGTATCAACATCTTCTCTTTCTATGTCGTCAATTCCAATTCGACAACCTTCTCCAATTCTAGCATTTTGGTCGATGATGGCTCTTTTAATAATAGAACCTCTTCCAATTCCTATGTTTGGAATGCCTTCCTTAATATTTTTAGCTCTTTCTTCATCTGTTTCATAGAAACCTGAGCCCATACAATAAACACTATCTAAAGAAGCACCACTTTCAATAATTGTTCTAACACCAATAATTGAGTTAACAATATAAGCATTAGTAATAATAGAACCTTCACTTGTTAATGAACTTGTTATGTTACAGAAGTTAACTTTTGTAGCAGGCAAATGTCTCTTGTGAGTGTAAATAGGCATTGTTTCATCATAGAAGTTAAACTCAGGAGTCATTGAAGCTAAGTTTAAGTTTGTATCAAAGAAAGCTTTAATTGTTCCAATGTCTTCCCAGAACCCTTCAAATAGATAAGCATTAACTTTTCTTGTTTTAATAATTTCAGGAATAATTTCTTTACCAAAGTCTGTTAAATCATTATCCAGAACTTCCTGCATTGTTTTGTTATTGAAGATATAAATACCCATACTTGCTAAGTATTCATTTGAGGAAGTAACTTCTTTATCAAGTTCTTTTTTCATTAAAGCCTCAGGCACTTTATACTCATCAATATTTACATCATCTGCTGGTTTTTCATAAAACTTTGTTATAGTTCCATTTTCATCTGCACCAATAATACCAAGGCCTGTAGCCTGAGCCCTAGATATTGGTTTAGCGGCAACAGTTAACTCTGCTCCTGAAGCAACGTGCTTTTCTAACATTTCACCGTAATCCATGCTATAGAGTTGATCTCCGGAAAGGATTATGAAATATTTAGCTTTGTTTTCTTCAAAGTGCATTAAGTTTTTTCTAACTGCGTCTGCTGTACCTTGATACCAAGTTTCACTTTGATAAGTTTGTTCAGCAGCAAGGATTTCGACAAATCCTTGAGTAAATGTATCGAATTTATAAGTATTGTTTATATGAGTGTTCAGTGATGCTGAGTTAAATTGTGTTAATAAATAAATTTGCATTATATCACTGTTGATACAGTTTGATACTGGGATATCGACTAATCTATATTTTCCTGCAAATGGTACAGCTGGTTTAGCTCTACTTTTTGTTAGGGGGTATAGCCTAGTTCCTTTTCCTCCACCTAAAATAATAGCTACTGTGTCTTGTTTTTTCATTACAACTCCTTTTTGTATATGTCGAGATAAGATAAAGCTGATCGTGTCCAAGTAAAGTCTAAATTCATACTTCGCTTTATCATTTTGTTCATAGTTTCTTTATCGTTGTGATAAATATCCAAAGCTCTGTGTACTGTTTCAATTATAGCATGACTTTCTAGTTGAGAAAATAAAAACCCTGTACCTTCTTTTGGATTCTCACCTATATCAACAATTGAGTCGGCCAACCCTCCTGTTCTTCTAGCAATTGGTAGTGTTCCATATCTTAGAGAATATAATTGGTTGAGCCCACATGGCTCATATCTACTTGGCATGAAGAAGAAATCACTTCCTCCTTCTACCATATGTGCGTATTTGTTGCTAAAAAGTATATTAACTGAGAGGTTGTCATAATGCTTAGAGAGTTCTTTTAATTTGTTTTCTAGTACTTCATCGCCAGTACCAATAATTAAAACTTGAACTTTTTCATTTATTAATATTTTTTCTAACACTTTATTTTCATCAAGCAGTTCGTAAAAGCCTTTTTGTTCAGCTAATCTAGATATCATACTTATTAGAGGAATATCATCATTAACTTCTAAATTAAATTCTTTTTGAACAAGTCTCTTTAACTCTTTTTTACCTTCCAAGTTATCAACATTGTAGTGGGTGTCAAAGTGTATATCTGTTTCAGGATTCCACTCATCGTAATCTATAGCATTAATAATTCCATAAAGATCTTCTTTTCTCTCTTTTAATATTTCATGGAGCCCACATCCATATTCTTCAGTCTGAATTTCTTTAGAATATGTTGGACTTACTGTTGTTACAAAGTCGCTATAAATTAACCCGGCTCTAAGCATATTAACATTTTTATTAATTGAGGTGCCGTCAAAGATTTCTTCTTCTAATTCCATTGAAGCTTTTAGAGCATCTAGTCTTGAATAAACACCTTGATAAGCTAAGTTATGAATAGTAAAAATTGATTTACTTTTACTAAAGAATTTATCAGTCGATTTTCTTAGTAGATAAGGTACAAAACCAGCAGTCCAGTCATGAGCGTGGACAATATCGGGTTTAAATTTAATTTCTTTACATAGGGGAATGAAAGATTTTGCAAAAAGCATATATCTTTCAAAGTTATCACTATATGGGGCAAACGAAGTATCTCCATATATGCCTTGTCTTTCAGTAAAGAAAGGATGCACTAAAGCCAAGTAATCAACCTTGTTAAGCGTTTTCTTTACGACAGATACTTTTTCTTTTTTAGAATTGATTTCAATTTCAAAGCTTGCAACTGGTTTAGAAAAATCTTTTAAATCAATAGAACCATATGCTGGCATTAATACTGAAACATTATTATCTAAATTTGCTAAAGCCGTAGAAAGAGCACCTGCAACATCAGCAAGTCCACCTGATTTTGAAAAAGGGACTGCTTCACTAGTTATCATTAAAATATTCATAATTTACATTATACATTCAATTATACCTAGGTCAAGAACGAATAGGAAAAAGAGTTTAAAAACTGTTAGTA
>CAZHNE010000186.1:0-1457 GCA_964533775.1 uncultured Spirochaetaceae bacterium
TTTTTTCTTATTGACACTTATTATAAAATATGATAATTTCACTGTTGTGGATTAGTTACAGCTAATTGTGAAAGTTAGAATAATTAATCTTTACGGGCCTATAGCTCAGTTGGTTAGAGCAACAGACTCATAATCTGTGGGTCCTAAGTTCAAGTCTTAGTGGGCCCAATTTGACCACTCTAGAAATAGAGTGGTTTTTTTATCTTCAAAATTCGTGTCCTACTTTTACTAATACCCAGTTCTCTTTGTGATATAATGATTGAAAAAGATACTAGAAATGAGGTACTAAAATGAAAAATAGATGTTCATGGTGTACTAGTGACCCCTTATATATTCATTATCATGATTATGAATGGGGAGTTCCTGTTCATGAGGAAAGACTGCTTTTTGAGTTTTTATCCTTAGAAGGTGCTCAAGCAGGATTAAGTTGGATTACTATTCTTAAAAAAAGAGAAAATTATAAAAAAGCCTTTGATAACTTTGAATGTGAAACAATTGCTAAATACGATGATAGTGATGTTGAGAGACTACTCTCTAACCCTGGTATTGTTAGAAACAAGTTAAAAGTTAAATCTGTTGTTACAAATGCACAAATGGTTCTAAAAATAAAAGAAGAATTTGGCTCTTTTGACAAATATTTATGGGATTTTGTTGACGGAAAAACTATACAAAACGAGTTTTACTCTGAAAAAGATATTCCAGTGGCAACACCAGTTTCTACAGCTTTAAGTAAAGATCTTAAAAAGAGAGGTTTTAAGTTTGTTGGGCCAATAATATGTTATGCATTTATGCAAGCTATTGGTATGGTTAATGATCATGTTGTAGGGTGTTTTCGTCACAACCAATTAAAGAGAGATAATAAACTTATTCAAAATGAATAACTATCAGTTTTCTTTTTATTTAAAATAAACATAAATTTAACTAAAAAAAGGAGTAGAGTGATTTATTTCTCTGCCCCTTTTTTATTTCTAGTTACTGACTATTATTGTAGTTTACTACTTTGTCTTCTAAATGCTTTTAAATGATTTATAGATCCGTCTCTTAGCGATGTAAAAACTCTCCTTACATCCTCTGGTAAATCATAAGTTAAAAACTTTTCATACATTGCAATATTTGCTATTTCGGCTTCAATACCTATTTTGTAAATTTCCTCTAAACTATCTGGAATTACTAAATGAGAGCTAGCGTCAAAATCATTGACTTCAAACCCGTATACATCGTAAAGATTTAACAATGCTTTTTCATGAGACTGTTCAGCTTTTATTATATTGCTAAATGGTCTACTTATATTAAACTTCTCCATAATCAACCGGTATTCACTTAAAGCTAACCTTTCATCTTCAATTGCTAGATCAAGCATTTCTTCTAAAGTAAAACCCTCGTTACTTAAAGCAAAACTTGCACCATAGACTTCTCTCTCTACCTTAGTATCTATTAATATTTCAATATTAGAATTA
>CAZHNE010000186.1:1557-3417 GCA_964533775.1 uncultured Spirochaetaceae bacterium
CATTAAGAGTAATGTTGTTGTTTTTGTTATTATTTTCATTATTTTTTCCTTCTTATAATTTTATATTTTTATAATAAATTATTAATGTGGTGAAGTTATGGTGAAAATATTATTTCTTTATTCTCTTGGTAATAGTCACCTATTTTTGATAATATAAAAAATTCATTCCTAGTTTTTAGCAAGGTAAAAGACCTTAATTGCGGATAGCAATTATAGGGTCAAAGTCTTTCAGTATAATCAATTAATTATAAATAAATCACCATTTATCCTTATTTACTTATTGCTTATATCAATAGGTAGCCCTACAGTGTAATTGTTATTTCAGTTTAAAATTTAAGAATAAGATTCGCAAAATAATAAAACTAGAATTAAACATTATTTTAAGGAGTCAATTTTATGAAAATAGCAATTTTATATTATTCTAAATCAGGTCACACATTAAATGCTGCTAAAGCAATAGAGGAAGGAATCAAAGAAGCAGGTTTTGAAGCTACTATTATTAATGTAAGAAACCTAGAACCCCCAATTTTAAAAACTTTTGATAAAGTTATAGTAGGGAGTCCTTGTTGGGGTGGATGTGTTTTAAACAATGCTGTCGCATCACCTGTTTCTAAAGCTTTAAAAAAACTTCCTGCAAATTCTTTGAAAGGGAAAACTTGTGGAGCATTTTCTGTTTTTGCTGTAAAAGGTGGAGATAAAACAGTTAAAACTTTAACTGATACTCTCACTAGCAAAGGAGCTGAAAAATGTATTCCTGGTCCTGTAGTAAAAGCTGGAGTTCCTTTTAGCGTAGCAAAAGGTCCCTCAATTACAAAAGAAGATCTTGAAGCTTTAAAGCAATACGGCAAAGACTTTGTTAAATAAGAAAGTATAATATTTACGATTTAATTATCCTCGCACCATAAAAGCAAGTTTAACATCTAGATAATATTAACAATCTTTGTTAAATTAATATTTAGAATAAACAACAAATGGTAAACGAGGATAAAAAAGTATGACTAAGAAACAAAGTGTACAATCTGTTGATCGCGTATTTGATATTCTTGAAGTATTATCATCATCACAAAAGGGTATGACACTCACTCAAATAAGTAATGAGCTTGAATTATCCTCAAGTACAACTCACCGTCTTCTAAAAGTACTTGAAAATAGAAATTATGTTTCCAGATTAGAAAATTCTAAAATTTATGTTATTGGATTAGGCTTTTTATCTTTAATAAGTTCTCGCTTAAGTTGCTTAGAGCTTAAAACAGAAGCTACCCCGATTCTCACTGCTTTGTCCCATCAAATAGATCAAGTTGTTTTTTTAGGAGTACAAGACAAATTAGATGTAATGTACTTAGATAAGAAATGTAATGAAAATCCTAATGAAACATACTGCTCGATTGGTTTTAAACTACCCCTACATTGCACAGGTTTAGGTAAAGCTTTATTAATGCAATATAGTCCAGATGAAATTAGAAAAATGTATAATGGGCAAGAACTAATTCAATTAACCCCCTACACTATTAATTCTGTTGAATCATTAATAAAAGCAGTAGAGGAAAACAAGCAACGAGGTTTTTCAATAGATGATGAAGAAAACACAGAAAATGTTGTCTGTGTATCTTCTCCAATATATGATTATACAAATAAAATAGTTGCCGCTGTTAGTACTTCTTGGAGTAAAAAAGAATTAAATCTACTTCCTATTTATGCATTAAGTGTGAAACAAGCAGCAGAAAAGATCTCACAGAGAATGGGACATATAAAAGAAAAATAAATATAAATTAAGCAATACATTTATTTAAAGAGGAGTTTAAGATATTCTAAACACCTCTTATTTTTTTGTTTTCATTCCACTTTTTTTACTTTGAATTT
>CAZHNE010000187.1:0-2084 GCA_964533775.1 uncultured Spirochaetaceae bacterium
TTGCATTTTCAAAAATGGGAGGTGCTATAAAAAATACTATAATTATACCATTAACAGCTCTGGTGTTTGTTTTAATATTTGCTGTATTTATCTCATATTTAGTTGTTAGAAAGAAATCAAAAGCAACTGCTATTATCGATATTGTCTCAATGATTCCATATATAATACCAGGAATTGTAGTAGGTATTGCACTTTCAAGTGCTTTTAATAAACCTCCACTTGTATTGACCGGTAGTATGACAATTATGGTAATTGCTCTTATTATTCGCCGTTTACCGTATACTATTAGATCAACAGTAGCGACGCTACAACAAATACCTCTAACGGTTGAAGAAGCATCTCTTTCTCTAGGTGCAAGCAACGCTAAAACCTTTTGGAAGATAACAATTCCAATGATGTCTGCTGGTATTATTTCAGGAGCTATTCTTTCTTGGATAACAATGATTTCTGAACTATCTTCTGCAATTTTATTGTACACAGGTAAAACAAGAACTTTAACTATTGAAGTTTACACGCAAGTTCTTAGAGGTCATTACGGGGTAGCAGCAGCTCTTGCGACAATATTAACGCTGTTAACAGTTTGTTCTCTAATACTATTTAACAAGGTAAATAAAGGGAAAGATTTATCAATGTAATCTTTATTTATAACTCTTTAATTATTATCAAGCTTAGGGTGCACGCCATTCTAAGCTTACTTTAATATATTCTCTCTTGTTACAAAAGTGGTGTCTTAGTAGCGTAAGAGGGGGAGAGTTGTTTGAGAAGTTCTCCTATCTAACTTGGTTGTCTCTGAAGTTTGTTGGGGTAGTGTTTAGTAGTCTTTTAAATATTTTAGCATAGTAACCAGGTGTTATATAACCACATTCTAATGCAATTTCATTTATGTGTTTGTTAGAGTGGAGAAGTAGATCTACGCTTTTATTTATTCTATAAGTGTTTAGATAAGTTAAAAATGTTATTCCAACTAATTCTTTAAATAATCGTGATAAATGTGTTTCACTTACATTTAAAAAATCAGCAGCTTCCTGAAGTCCAACTTGGTGACTATAATTTTGTTCAACAAATTTAATAGCATTATTAATTAAATGATTTGAAACAGACTCTACTAGTGGGATTTGTACCATGTCTTTTTTTGTAACATTCTCTTTAGCTAATTGATCAATAATCTTGTTTATAGCTTGGAATAAAACATCGTTATCCACGGGTTTTAATAAATAGTCATCTACTCCTAATCTAATTGCATTTTGCATAAAATCAAAATCTGAATAACCTGAGAGAATAATAGTTTTAACAGGAGTGTTTATTTTACTTAACATATCAAGGCCAGACTGACCTGGCAATCTAATATCTGAAATTACAATATCTGGTGTTAACTCATCTATTAACTTTTGACCATCAATACCATTGTTAGCAGTACCAACAAGTTCTAAATTTGTTGTTTCTTCTTTTATAATCATAGATAATTCTTGAAGTTCAATTAATTCATCTTCAACAATAACAATTGTATATTTCATATTAGTCTCCAACCTCTACTCAGATAAAGGTATTTTAATCGTAGCTTTTGTGCCACTTGGTTTTATATCTTCAAAAGTTAATGAAGCTTGGTTTTTATAAAACAGTTGTAATCTTTTATAAACATTGAATAAGCCAACTTGTTCGCTTTTTTCTAAAAGAGTAAGATCTTTCATTAGTTTTTTATCTTTAAAACCAACTCCATTATCATATATTTCAATAACTGCATTATTATCAACTTTTTTAATTGTGATTAAAAGATGCCATTGTCCCATTTTTGGTTCAAGACCATGTGTAATAGCATTTTCTACGATAGGTTGAAGAATTAATTTTGGTGTTATTGTATTAAGAAGAGTATTATCAATATTATATTCAACAAATAGTTTATCATTAAATCTTATCTGTTGAATAGTTAAATAACTTTCAATTAATTGAATGCTTTCTTTGAGAGTACAGTTTTGATTGCTATTATAGATAGAAGATCTTAATAGTTCTCCCAATTTTATAGAAATTGTATAAATTTCTTGTTGGTTGTTAATTTTAGCTAATGATTTAATAGTGTTAAGTGTATT
>CAZHNE010000187.1:2184-3368 GCA_964533775.1 uncultured Spirochaetaceae bacterium
AGTATTAATCCAATTAAAATTGCTAAAAAGTTAATAATAATAATCTCTTTAAGACTTTCATTAAAAGTATCGTCTCTTATATAGTTGGCAACATAGAAAGAGGTGTTACCTATTCTTTTTAAATCTAGCACATAGTTATTACTATAATAAATATCTTCTTTAAATTCATTTTTATCTCTGATTTCTAAGGCTGGAAAATAATTAAAAGGGAAAAACTCATTAGCTGCGTTTAACTGAGAAGCAACAAATGAATCTGCATCAACTAACAAACTCTTTGTAAAAGTATTTGACTCTACAACTTCGTTAAACTTTAATTTATTTATATCAACTAAAGCATATCCAACAACCTCGTTATCTTTATTAAAGATATATCTAATCATAGAAATAGCAATTGGTTCATCTTTATTTAAGTTGTTATTAGTCAGTATTTTTGTGTATGTGTAAGGTTTACTAGTCATCATAGGGGATGCCATATCTTTAATAGTTGAATGATTTCTTAAATCATAATCTTCAGGAAAAGGGTGAGTTGATAGTTTTATATTACCATCTAGACTTGTAACGATAGCAGAAGCTGTGTAAGTATCTCCCTTCATTATATCAAACATAGTATTGTAAATATGGCTCATAAACTGATTGTTGTTTCTAAGTTCAGGATTTTCTAATAAATTAATAATGTCTTCATTTTTCGATATTTCATAAGTTTTATGACGATATTCTTCAACAATATCTTTTAAGCTTATGCGTTGTAATTCACCAATATTGCTTACATCCGCTTTTAATTTATCAATTAGTGTTTTATTTGTATAACTAATGTTAACAATAGAAAACGTTATTAATGGAATAGAAACTAAAATAAAAAAATACAAAAAAAGTCTAGTAAAAAGAGATGTTTTAATTATTTTCATAAGTATATCTTAACAGAAAAGTTTGATTATGCAATTACATTTAAAACTATTGTAGTAAAAATAAGATAATGAGTTTTTTAAAACTAAGATATTAATGTTTTAGAGATTAACTGTAAACAATTTAATGTAAATTAATTTTTAGAAAATAGGTTATTTTCACTATACTAATGAATAGCTTTATCACATTTTATTAAGTTTTTAGAAAAAAAAGAAAAAAATATTTAATTATTTTTAACATTCTTTTTATAATAGCATGTTCTAATAATAACTGCAATTTTT
>CAZHNE010000188.1:0-3359 GCA_964533775.1 uncultured Spirochaetaceae bacterium
CAACAGACGAAATCGACAAGGGTTTTCCTAAATTTGTTACAAATAATTTATCTCTCATCTCTTTTTTGACTATATTCTTATCAATTTGAAGCTCATTTTTTACTTTTATGTAATTCTTTAATAGTAATTTTGTTCGATCGGTATAAAAGACTAATCTTTCTTTTCCCCCTTTTCCTGAAATAATAAAACTATTTTTATTTAGATCTAAATCCCTAACTGTTAAACTTAATGCTTCGCTTATTCTTAAACCTGTATCGTATAAGAGACTATATAGAATTTTGTTTCTAAGTGAGTCAAAATCGGTTACTTCTATAGTTAATAGTTGTACAACTTCCTTTTCTGTTAAAATTGACGGGAGCTTTCTCTCCCCTCTTCTTTGTGAAATGTTTGCAAAAATATCCTTTTCTAATAAATTGTGCTTTCTACAATATTTTATAAAACCTCTTTGGCTACTAATTTTTCTAGATATTGTGCTTTTACTTAATTTTCTATCTTTTAGATATTTTATATATTGTAAAGCTGTGTTTTGTTCCATTTTTAAAAAATCAATTTTTTGTTGGCTTAAAAAAGAAACAAACTCTAATATATCAGCTTCATAACTTTTTAAAGTTAAATCGCTCATATTTCTAATATTTTTTAAATATTGAATGTAGTTATCAATTGTCTCTCTTATTCTCATACTATTCCTTTCTCTTTTTAATATATCACGGTTAATTAAATTGTTTCAAATACTAAAGCATAGCTATTACATCTTTCAACTAAAGAAGGAGTGTATAGAGAGATAAAAAATTAATTGGTATTTCCTAATAATTTTAATAAGCATAATATTACCCAGGCTAAAGCCCGGGTAAATTTCAATGGAGTTAATTATTTTAAATTATTAAAGCTCAACAGAATTTTACGAATTGTTAAATCCCAGAAGGCTCCGTATTACTTATTGTATTAATGTCTTCAAAAGTAGTACCGTTGTAATTAAATACATGCCAATAAATACCAACACCTGCAGATTCAGGTGAAGGTGCATAATATGTTTTAATTGGACTATCATCACTAGTACTATCATAAACTTTAACTATAGCAGATGAAGTAGAAATAGTTCCAGTTGATGTAAATTGATGTACATAATAGGTATAAGTCCCATCTTGAAGTTCTGTAACCGTTACGGTCTCTGGTCCATAGGAATCTGTATCATCCACATCTAAGTTTGCCCCAGCTCCACTAGGCGATGAGTTTGCATAATATACATGGTGCCCACTAGGCGTTAGTAGATGAGAGTCGAGATCCGATGGGATTTGTCCCCAAGAAAGCACAACTCTAAAATTTCCTAAATGCGTGATTGTTGGAGACATTGAAATAGGATTAATTGTTGTAATTTCATCAGCACTTTCGACATTAACATCAACGTTTTCAGTTGTATAACCATCAATTGCAACAGCTACTGTATGTTCTCCCAAAGGAACACTATTAATTGTAAATTCTCCTAAATCATTTGTAGTAGCATTTAAACTAGTATTGCCTACTATTTGAACAGAAGCACCTGCAATAGGATCTCCACTTGTGGCATCTACAACACTAGAAGAGATTGTTCCATTGGTAGGAACGTTTTCCTTTACAGTAAAATCTTCTTGTGAACTACAAATAATACTTCCTTTCCAAACTACACATGTTAGTTGATAATCTCCTTCACTTAAGGTTTCTCCAAAAGTAATTTTCTCTGATGTAAAATCTGTAAGTTTTATACCATTTAGATACCATGCGTATCTTTCTACAGGCTCTGATGTTGTAGCTGTTACTATCATGTTATTACCCAATTGTAAAAAGGGTGATAATCCATCAAGAGTTACATCAATAGGATCATCCATTAATGAAATAATTGATAATTCAATGCCGCCAGTATCTATTATTATTTGTAATGTTCCTCTTGTTAATTGCCCATCAACAATTCTTAAAGTTTCTACTCCTTTACCAATAGATAATCCATCTACAGCAATATCGACTTCAAAAAGATAATAACCTGTAGAAAGGTCTGTAATATCTAAAAATGCTGATGCATTTACCTCCTTAACTCTAAATGTTTCAGTCCTTATAACTGTTTCATCATCATTTGTTAATATGTAAGTCAATTCTGGCGAAGTTAAAATCTGTTTTCAGGATACAGCCAATTCAAATTCACCATTTCCCTCTGTTAAAAACACCTCTATGTTAGCTTCTATTGTTTCATTTGCCAATATTGTTAAATCTTTAATACCGGCTCCAATAAGTTCTGAATCTTTATTGTAAGCCTCTGCTCTGATGCGCCAAACACCTTTTACTAAATTGTTTTGTGAACAATTTTCTTCAACACCTATTTCTTCACTAAAGCTTGTACCTCCTGGTCCATTACCAATTATTTTATAAGTAGTTATTTCCATAGATATTGCAGGTAAAATTGTTCTTGAAGAAACTCCTGCATCTTCCAATGTAATTAATAGTTGTCCATGACCTTCATCTAAACTTGATCCTTCATTTGGATCGCAACTGATAAAACTTAGAAGTAATAATAGCACAATAAATAGAGCCAAAATGGGGGATTTTCTTTGATTGTCCATTCTTTACACTCCTTTGCCTATTATGACACTTAATTATTAATTAGTTTTACATAAATAGCAAATTAAATTACAGCTTTTAAACTAATGGGTATAAAAAATAATATAATTACTTAACGTTATAGTAAACAATTTACATTTCACCTTCTGCTCCCCATTAACAAAAGTTAAGTTAAGATTTGTAAATTAAACATTTTAGCAAAGAAATTTAAAGCAAATCATCAACTGTACTTATAATATTGCAACCTTGCTTTGTTAATGCATAGCTTATGCTATTAGCTTTATTATCCTTAACTGCACTACTATGAACAAAGATATTTGTTCCACAGTCTAAGACACTTGAGATTGCTCTTTTACAATCATCCTCTTCACTACATTGAAAAATGATTAACGCATCAATTAATGAGCCAAAAATCTCATAAGAATGAATAAAGGATAGCTTAGATGGTTTAGCACCTACTTCAAAAGGAGAGAGATAAATACCATGATCACTCTTTTGATAACAAGAATTTAAAATAGAAAAGCCACTAGCTAATAAAGAGAATGGTGTTTTGTTACTATCTATAAAGCCTTTTTGTACTATTTTAGATATACCGCCGAAGTTTAATGTTACTAACCCTATTTTAGTTTGAGACAAGCTTTTACCAAACATATAATAATCATTCACTAATGAAAACTTGGGATTATAAGACCCTAGTACTCCTACATAGTAATCAAATGGAGAGGGAAAAGATTTTGTTGAAGCAAGTCTAAAGGGGGGAACATTAACTTTAC
>CAZHNE010000189.1:0-3339 GCA_964533775.1 uncultured Spirochaetaceae bacterium
AGTTTTTTGTGATTTTGAAGTACTTGTTGATGCTGATGCATCGTCACTAGCACTTGTCAAAAATAATCCAAAATTTAAAAGAAAGTCTTTATCCAGCATTCTTTACTTTTTCCTTATAGTTTGGTCTTAGGGACTAATTGTTCCCTTAGTTCAGCGATATCTTGATCCAATAAAATTTGATCTTTTAATAACGTTTTTATGCTTTCAATATCATTTGAAGATTGAGCAATTTCTAGAATCTCTTCATATCTCTTTTTTTCAGCTTCTAAGCTTCTTAATCTTATTCTATTTATCCCTTCTTTTAATTGAAGTATGCAGTATTTCTCTTTAAACTCTTCCATGTAATATGAAGAGGAGACATCTGCCTTTATTTGGGGATCATCAATAAGTTGTAAGAAATAATCATTTCCACAATCTTCGTCATTTAATCTAAAAAAATCTTCTAAAATGTTAAATAATGATATAGCCTCCTCATCATTGAGATCATTAACTGTTATATTTTTTCGAAATTGTTTAAAGTGTTGCCTATTATTGACAACAACAAGCATTATAAACAAATCTAAATTAAACCTATCTTTTGTTAAAGGAATAATATTTATTTCAACACTATCCTTTTTATTATATATTCGTCGGTTAGAGTTTTCTTTTTTATATTGTAAAACAACACTATTTTGACGTACTTTTAACATCTCTGCTAACCTCTGAAGCAATGAATCTTTTTCGATTTCTGAGAAAGTTGCATCTATATAAGGTTTTACATATTGAAAAATTTGGTCTTTACCTTTTGAATTCTTTATATCATATAATTTTATCGCACTATTTACAAGATATAAGAACCCCTCCGTTGATTGAGTTAAGGCATTTTTTAACGCTTTAGCGCCTTTTTTCTCTAACATCTCAGCAGGATCGTTAAATTCCTTTAAATTTATAACAGAATTTGAAATCCCCTTCTCTTGTAAAGTAATCAAAGTTTTAACTGTTGCTTTAACTCCAGCCTCATCACTATCAAATAAAAGCGTAGCGTGTGTTACATATCTAGAGATTAATCTAGCTTGCTCAGAAGTAAAAGCTGTACCAAGAGAAGCTACACTATAGTCTATTCCAGCTTGATGTAAAGCTATTACATCAAAGTTACCTTCACATATTATTACTTTTTTCTTACTTTTTAAAGCTTCTAATGATTCATAAATACCAAACAAATTGTTTTTCTTTGAATAAATCAATGTTTCTGGTGAGTTTCTATATTTAGCCTTAGAATAGCCGCCAATATCTCTTGCAGAAAAAGCTATTGTTTTACCATCCCAAGTTCTAATTGGAAAAATCAAACGACCATCAAATAGAGAATCTTTTGAATCCTTGTAAAATAAACCGCTACTATCTAAAAAATCATCCTGAAAATCACTACCTGCTTTAATTCGATCATATAAAAACCCAGAAGAATATGGCAAATAACCAAGTGAAAACTTATTAATCATTTCAGGACTTATGTTTCTTCCTACCAAATAATCCATTCCGGCTTTACCAATTGTGGAAAGAAGAACATTATTCATAAAAATTCTACATCTGTCGTATAAAGTGTAATGTTTTGTTTTTTGCTGAAAGTTGCTTTGAGTAGCTTTTGTATCGAAATCAAGAGGCTCGCCAATTTCATCTGCAATTTTTATAATAGCCTCATACCAAGTTAAATGATCGTATAAAGAACAGAATTTAAAAATATCACCACTAACACCACAGCCAAAGCAATGGAAAAACTGTTTATCATCATGAATATAAAAACTAGGCGTTTTTTCATCATGGAAAGGACAACAACAAACATAGTCACTTCCTCTCTTGTGTTTTACATCAGCATAACGAGAAATGTATTGAGATAAAGCTACCTTGTCTTTTATTCTTTGGATGGTTTCTTGTGATATTCTTGCCACTTGTTCTCCTATTGAATTATTTTAGGTTCAAATTCATTCATCAAGTCTAAGTTTTTCTTAATATCTTTTCCTTTTATAGTTTTTCCTTTATTTATACCTGGGCAACTTTTTGCTTCGTCTTCCCAACTTTCATTATCTTCAACTATTCTTGGCCAAAAAGGGTATGTTCGACATTGTAAGGGTCTACTTTCATAACAGCTGCATCCATTTTTTGTTAAAAAGATGCAGTCATAGTTGTCTTTTTCTAAAAGACTTATTCTATAACCAAAGCCGATTGAAACTTTCCTACAATATATTTTGATAAATGTATCTTCATCCATTGAAAAATGCTTACAGAGATTTTGAAGGTCTTCATCGCTTAAAAAAACATAACCTGGTTCACAACTACAACAATAATTACAACCTTGACATTCAAACTTAAGGCCCTTCTTAAAAAAATCGCTCATAAAACCTCTCAGATAAAAGCAAATAGGCCTTCTCATAAGAGAAGACCTACATTAGTGGGGAGAGAAGGATTCGAACCTTCGAAGGCTTAGCCAGCAGATTTACAGTCTGATCCCTTTGGCCACTCGGGAACCTCCCCGCGTCGTTTAGACAAGTAGGAATATAAATAATATTAGTAATTTAGTCAACCAATTTTGTAAAAAAACTAATAAAACATCTAAAAAATACAGAAAAACGTTAGATTTTAATGTTTATACTATAAATATAGATTTTTTTACCAATTAGTACTAATTATATCATAAATTTAATAAAACAAAAACACTAAAAGAAGCTTTTAGTTAAAAGATGCTTAGATGTTAGGTAGAAAGGTAAACAGAAGCCTCTAAAAAACAATATTATTGAGTTTTTTATAAATTTATTTTTTATTTATAAGCTTTAAATAAATTTTACTTAAAAACTTTCTCAACTGCAATTTTTGCAATAACTGGGTCAAATTGCATACCTGCTTTATCTAATATTTCTGCTGCTGCATATTCTTTTGAAAAAGCTTTTCTATATGGTCTATCAGAAGTCATAGCTTCAAAAGCATCAGCAATACAAAGAATTCTTGATTCAAGGAGAATATCCTCGCCTTTAACGTTGTTTGGATAACCAAAACCATCCCACCTCTCATGATGTTCTAAGACAATGTGAGCAATTTGTTTTAATTTTTCATTTTTAGCTAAAGCAGTAAAGGCAATTGAAGGGTGCATTTTAACTATTTCATACTCTGATGCGGTTAGTTGGCTACTTTTATTCAACACATTTTTTGGTATAAGAGCTTTTCCTATATCATGAACAAGTCCTGCATAATAAATTTGATTGATTTTTTCATTACTTAAACTCATAGCTTGTGCTATTTTTCTAGCATAATGAGCAACTTTTTGACTATGGTTTTTTGTATAAGCATCATGTATTTCTAAAAAATCTGTTA
>CAZHNE010000190.1:0-3322 GCA_964533775.1 uncultured Spirochaetaceae bacterium
TTGTTGTTATATCAGAGATTTCATACCAGCCTCTATCATTATATTCAAAAGAAAAGATTTGTTCTTGATCATATCTATAGCATTTATAAACACTAGGTCCTATTAGTTGAGGGTTTTCTAGACTTTCAGCTCTGTCTGGTGAGTCTGGAGAATAATAAACACATGAAGCTAAAATTTGATAATCATTTATTTTTTTTAATTCAACTTCATCTACTCCATATAAAATTTTAGTTTGAGCAATAGGCGGCATGTTATTTTCAACCCACTGTACAGGGTTAATAATAGTTTCTACATGCTCATATGCAAGTCTAGTTTGATTTGTTACAAAAAGGGTTGTTAATTCTGTTGAAATAGGGGATTTAACTCTGCGTTTTAAACTATCTTCAAGGTTTTGTATATCAAGACTATTTTGAGCTTCGTAATAAGCGAGTATTACTCCAGGTGGTTCTAAACCTGCTGTATAAGGTGGTCTTAGTGCTTCCTTAATTCTTCCGCCAGTAAAAGCAATAAGGGAAACAGCTATTATTGCACAAACAATTATAAGAGTTCCTCTTTTTCTCCAAAACACAATCGCTTTTTCTTTTTTTAGCAGGGTATCAATTTTTGGTCCTGAAATTTCATTATGGAGTAAATCTTCAATGCTTATATTTTTGTCTGCTGTGTTTTCTAATTGCCACTCTACATCACTGAACATTTCAATAAACGGACTAAGAGCTTTTTGAGGTTCCAAGTTAGAAGAAATATCTCTAGTTTTATTTAAGCTTAAATTTAATATAGAATTAACTTTAATAACTAATTCTGAATCAGCATCTATTTTTAGAGCATTTACTAAAAGAGAAAGATTGATAGCTTTATAGTGGTTATTTCTTACGCTAGTATATTCGAAAGGCTTAATGCTGGTAATTGAATAGTAAAAAAGCTGAGCCATTTGATCAATTAGGGTAAAGGAAGGAAGAATATTAGCGTGTATAAAACTATTAGAGTTGTTAAAGCGTGTGGTTTCACTAGTAGTGGAAGAGAAGATATCACTTAACATTCTAGGTAATATTAAAACATCGTCATCTTTAGTAAAGTAAATTCTCCAAGCACTAATAATTCCATTTTGTAAATCAAGAAACTTAGAATCACATAAGCTTAAAGCTTTTGCTAAATTAATAATTAATTTAGGGGCTTTGCTTCTTAAAGAAGACGCTAACTGAGAGAGAGGGTACAGTTTTATAGGTTCATAATAAAAACATTTTTTACCATTGTAATTTGTAAATCCATGCCAGTACCAAGGTTCTTTTTTACCATCTTTAAAAAGGTAGCCAGGCTGTTTTTCGCCTTGAAGTAAAAAAGCAGGTAAGTCAGTTATTTTATTACTGAAGGCTATAGCACTATATTTCTCGTTTTCAATTTCTATTTCAATAATATCTTCATTAACAAACATTAATTATTCCTTATTGTAGCTGAGATGTGATAAACACATTTTTTAGTTAGTGTATTATTAACTAATTCATCACTAACTCTTTTTTCAACTTCAATTAAGTTGATATCCCAAGCTCTATTTTTATACATTTTAGTTTTATTGATGGAATCTATTATACCACAGCCACAGCTATCGATTATGTTTTTCCTCTGTAGTTGTGATAATCTTTCCCCATTGTTTAAAGCAGAAATGAAATCTTTTGTTCTTTTGAAAGCTGAATGACTTTTTTGATAAGAGCATGCATTTGCACTTATTAAAACAAGAGTTTTTTCATCGATCATATTGTTTAGTAAAGTAGAAAAATCTCTGCTTTGCTTAGAGTTTTCAATTACTGCACAAATAGGTACAACTTTTTTTCCCTTAAAGTAATGGCGTATTAGTAAATAAAGTTGTTCAAAAGAAGACTCTTCTTCAAAATACGTAACATTTTTCATTTCTTCCTTAAAGTGGTCGTCTATAAAAGCCGTATCGAATTCTACTTTTCCTAATGGAGTGTCGATAGCTTTGTAAGGAGTTGTAAAAATATTATAGGGGGAGGCTTTATCTATTAGCTTTAAATGGCTAGGAGCAATTATTAGAACTTTATCAAAATCGTCTTTAATGGAGGTAAATGTGTTAATTAGTAAGGGGAGTATAAACTCATAACTTGCGTGTGGAAGGAGGAAAACTTTTGAATCAGATTTTTCCTTTGCACTATATTCTTCTTCACAAGATTCAATTAGAGAGATTAAAGTCTTTTTACTTGAGGGGTAGAATATATCGTGATGAATGGTTTTGTCCGTTGTTTTATTGTTTATCATTAAAATACACTCCAATAAATATTGATTTTATAGAGATTCCCTCTCTTTTAATAGTCTATTCAGTCTTTTTTCATCAACTTTGATATGAATGTTCTTCTCTTGTGTCGGTATAACCAAACCTAATGGACCGTTTTTTGCTCTTCGTAAATATTTAACCTGAGTATAGTAAAGATCACTAGTTTGATGAGTTTTAGCCTTAGAAAAAAACACAGCAAGATTAGCGGCATCAAGAAGTACATCTAAAGGAACACTTTTATTTCTTATAAATTTAATAAAGACATACCCGCCACTATAATCTCTTGTATGAAGCCAGTAGTCATTTCCTTTTACTTTCTTTCTCAATAATAAATCGTTTTCTTTAGCGTTTCTTCCAACAAGAAGGGTAAAATTTCCACTTGTAAAAATTAAACCTATTTGATTATCATCTTTTTGAGTAGTAGAGGAGCTTTTATCAAGAGCCTTTTTAAGTTTAATAATATCTTTTTGCTCATTATTGCTTAAGGTTAGGAGCTTAGTAAAGTATTCTACATTCTCCCTATATTCTTCTTTTGCAATTTCATACTGCTCTAAGGCATTTTTATTAGAACCTTTTGCTTTATGGTACTTGTCATAATAATAATTTAAGTTTTCTTCTTTTGTTAGTTTTGGATCAAGTTTTAAAGTAACACTTGAATTATCTACCCAAGAGGTTAAAGTAACGCTACTGCTATTAGGTTTAACTTTATGTAAAAACGAGGATAATAAATCAGCGTCTTGTTTTAATTTTTCAAAATCTTTTGTTTTGTTAACTCTTTTTAAAAGGGAAACAAGAGAGCCTTCTAGTTTTTTTAACCTACTCTCCCGTAGTGCCTCAACTTTTTCAACCAATCCCTCAAGAGTGAGATCAGTACTTTTTTCACCATATTCCTTTTCTATTTGCTTGTTAAAAGAAAGGGATAAATCTCTTTCTCTAACAGAGAATTTGTTATTATCCTCTCTCTCTTCTATTGGAGGAAGGACGGAATTAGTTATTTCATTTCTCTTAGGTCTTCTATAAAGTAAATCAAGGATCTTA
>CAZHNE010000191.1:0-3318 GCA_964533775.1 uncultured Spirochaetaceae bacterium
TTATAGATAATGCTTTTACAAAGAATTTTGATTTTGGTATTATCAATAGTACAAAGTTGAGAGATTTAATAGAAGAGTTTTCAATAATTCATTCTTCTGATGTTTTGTTGTTTTATAGAGAAATTGAAAAAACAATTAAAGGTAAGTCTTTAGGCACTTTTTCTCTTCGGCTAAGATTTAATAAAGATGATAATTATAAATGGTGTCAACTAAACAATAGTGTAATTTACGGGGAAGGCGGAGCTTCCACACTGCTTATTGCTATTCAAGATATTTCTGAAGATATGAACTCAATGAAAAAATACACTAATGTTTCAGATAGATTTGAATGTGAAGCACCAGAAAACTTAGCAGCATATATAATTAATCTAACCCAAAACTCTTTAGAAAAGATTATATCTTCAAATGGTTACGATTACAGAAAAATAGTTACTGCTAAAAAAGTTTATGAATATGTTAACTCTTGTATTATCGGGAGTCTCAATAAAGCCAAACATTTAAAATATCATAATGTAAAAAGTCTTTTAGAAATGCATGATAAAGGCAAAACAAGCGTATCCTATTTTACTAATTATCTTTTTGATAACAAGATTTTATGGGTTAAACATATAGTTTCCCTTTTAAAAAACCCAATAAATGATGATGTTATGGCATTCCATATAATTAAAGATGCCTCTGAGGAAGTTCATATAAATCAAATTCTAGATTGTGTTGTAAAAAATCATTTTGACTTTCTCGCAAGAGTTTGCTTGGAAAGAGATTATTGTAATTTAATTGTTGGAGAGAATTATACCCCTGAAGCAAATAAGCAAAGATATGCTTGGTCAATAGAAGAGTATGTTAATTTTGTATTTGGCCATGGAGATTTAGAGGTTCCTACAGTTGATGAGTATCTATTTAATTTAAAAGAAAAATTAAAAGATACTGACAATCTTGAGTACTACGTTGATTTTAACGATAAGGGAAAAGCTTTTAGAAAACAAATTAACTTATATAAATTAAATGAGGTAGAGAAATCAGTTATAGTTGCTTGCTCTGATATTACAGCTTTAAGTAACGCAGATAAAGAGAGAAACGAAGTTCTTTCTCATACATTAGATTTAGCTAATCAAGCAAACCAAGCAAAAACTAAATTCCTTTCAGCTATGAGTCACGATATTAGAACCCCGATAAACGCAATAGTTGGAATGACTAACATAGCTTTGTCTAACTTAAAAGATGATTTTCAAGTAGCTCAAAGTTTTAGAATTATAAAAGACTCATCCTTCCATCTATTATCCCTAATAAACGAAATATTAGAAATGAGTGCTATTGAAAGTGGAAAGTATTTAGTTAAGAATGAGCCTTTAAATATCGAAAGACTAATAAAGCGTGTTATAGAAAGGCTTACCCCCTTAGCACAAAAGAAAAATATTGAAATTGAATTTAGCAATCAGGTTTCAAACCCTCATTTTTTAAGTGACTCTTTATCTTTATCTAGAATAGTAGAAAACATTGGAAGTAATGCAATTAAGTTTACACCAGTTGATGGTAAAGTAATAATAAGTATAAGTGAAACCCAAACAAGATCTAGCAGTAATTTATTAACAATTCAAGTTAAAGATTCAGGTATAGGAATAGATCAAGATAAAATCGATAAAATATTTGATTCTTTTTACAGAACAGGCAGTGTTGCTAAAGGTGGTATTGAAGGAACAGGGTTAGGATTATCAATAACAAAGGGATTAGTTGACTCTTTGGGAGGTTCAATAACTGTTCAAAGCAAAAAAGGAGTAGGAACAACTTTTAAAGTTGTTGTACCTATTAGGCGAACAGGAGAAGCGACGGAAATAAAACAAGGTGTTTTAGAAGATATTGAAACTTATGATAAACTGTTAGAAAATAAAAACGTTTTACTAATAGAAGATCATCCTATAAATGCTCTTGTAGCTAAAAAAATGTTAATCCATTTAGGCGCTTGTGTTTCTATAGCGAATGATGGTTTTGAAGGATTTAATACTTTTAAAAGGTCATCTGTAAATTATTATAATGCTATTTTTATGGATATAGAAATGCCAATTATGGACGGATATGAGGCTACTAAAAAAATTAGAGAATTAGATAGATCAGATTCTTCTAGTATTCCTATTATTGCTATGACGGCTAAGGCTTTTGCAAAAGATGTTGAAAAGTGTTTAGAAGTTGGAATGAACGGGCATATTTCAAAGCCAATAAAAATGTCCGAAGTTGTGAACAAGCTTCATAAATTTGTTTGCTCGTAAGCTCTTATCGGTTTCATAATTTTAGAGCAGAGAGTGTTTTTAAATTAGTACTTGTGTACTTTAATAAAATTTTTATAGAGGAAGATGTTCAAAAACTTTAGACCCCTTTGATAATCAATAATTTTAATCTATTTTTTAATTTCTGTATTGTCATTATTAGTTGACATGAGGTTATCTTGTGTTTGAGCAATTATATTAATGTAAACGTTTTGTTCATAGACTCACGAAAACATTATATTTTACTTGTCCACCTAATATAAATAAGTCAAAAAACACCGAGAAAAATCAATAATAAATACGCTGTTGACTTTGAGTTCATAAAAGCATTCTTTTAGAAGAGCTTTGCAAATTATAGGGTAGGCTTTTAATAAGTAAAGGAGTGCTTTTAGTAGGATAAAGTTCTCAAACTAAAAGAGTGAAAAGCGATTAGAGGTTTAAAATGTAAGTTAAATTTGTTTTTATAACTCTCCGTCATAAAGTTATTAAATAGTTTTTCAATAAAAAAAGCTACTACATATTGTAATAGCTTGTTTTTGTCAGTAATAGTTTTTAATTGTTAAACAACTGTTTTGATGCATATTTAGGCTCACTAGTAACGTTAATTCCTAGCTTTCTCAAGCCAGCTTCATCACCGCCTGTAGGGATATGAGTTAAGTGAGCATCTGTGCCACGCAATTTGCTTAAATGTTTCATTCCTATCTCTGCTGCTGGATTGCTAGCTGCAGAAACAGCGAGTGCTATTAAAACCTCATCAACATCTAAACTTACTCTACTATCTTTAAGAAGTTCTTTTTTCATTTTCTTGATTGATTCAACGATAGACTTTGGGATTAAATCAATCTCATCAGGAATTCCAGCTAATGTTTTAATTGCGTTAAGTATTAGAGCTGAGCTAGCGTGAAGAAGAGGAGAGTTAAGGCCAGTTACAATATTTGAGTTTGGCAGTTCAATAGCTGCGGCAGAAACAATTCCATCGTTTCCTTTCCCTTTTTCTATTCCTTCTTGTCTTTTTTTGTTTGAAGCACTTACAACATGACGGTCTGAAAGTTTAATATTA
>CAZHNE010000192.1:0-3318 GCA_964533775.1 uncultured Spirochaetaceae bacterium
GATAGTCCCTGAGAGTTTATCAGTAGAAGCGGCAACTATTAGCATTTGAATAGCTTTATTATTTTTAATTACTGGCCAATAATCTTTCATTCTAAGCTGAGCTCCATTTCCTATTCCAAAGTTTTCTTTTCTATCCTTTGTCCAGATACCTAGAACTGCAAGAGCAGTAAAAATAGCTGAAATAGAGATAAAGTACAGGATAAACTCATTGAAAAAAGACATTGTAAAACCATTATGTTTTTTAACTAAGAAGCTAGCTACAAATATTTGACCACCACCGAATGCAAATAAATTATAAAAGGAATCTAATAGGGTAAATACAGGTCTTTGTTTTGGATCATTAGTTAAGACTGTTTGTCCGGCTTTTGTAACAGCTGTTTGAAATGTATATCCAATTATGTATATTGCATATATAAAAATAAAATATAGTAATCGTAGTTTTTCTGGAACTAAATGAGTTGTTTTGAACAAAATAATAGTAGTACTAGCTAATATAACATTTCCCAATATCATAAATGGTCTAAACTTACCTAATTTTGATTCTGTTTTGTCTATCAGAAACCCAATTAATGGATCGGTAAATCCATCCCATAATCGCATAAATGTAAGTATAGTACTTACTGCAACGACAAAAGTCCTGCAATACCAGTTGCATAATAACTAACAAATCCCATCATAAACATATAAAGATTTGTTGCAGTGTTGTTTAGTGCAAAAAATGCTATTTGCCATACTTTTGCTCTGTTATAATCCACCTTTTTTACTTCCATTTTATCCCCCTCAATTTGTCTTTTTATTTTTAATAGAAGTTATTCTATTTTTCTCAAATAGTAATTTTAAAAGGTTCCTTTTCTATACAAACTAAACAGGATTGGCAAGTCTCTAAATACGGAATAAAAAAATAAAAACCAAATAAGTAATACTATCTGTCGGTAATAAAGTTTTTAAAATCATTTTTTAATCTTTGTTAACTTTTCATTTAAAAGTTGAAATGCTTCAAATGGAACTTGGTCTTTTATAAATGTAAAAGCTGTTTCTAAAGTGATTCCACTTGCTGCTTTTAACATACTAGAATCAGCTTCCATTGAACTTAAAATTGGTCCCATCATGCTTAATAATAACTCTCTTGCTTCAGGGTTTTGCATTAAATCCCCAATGTTGTCTTTAGCTGAAAAATATCCTTCTGGAGAATTCTTTTCATCTTCAAACCAGCTAAATATGTACTCAAGTTCTTTAGCATCACCAAAAGCATACTTATTTTCTTTGTCTTCGGTGCGTTTAAATGTAGCTTCGTCTACATATTTATTGTCACCGATGACTTTAATAATGTTTTCACCCATTTGTAATTCAACATCTTTAAATATATATGTTTTTTTATCGCTTTGCGCATTGATTAAATTTCCATTAACAAATAATTCTACATTGTTACAGTTTGAATAAACTTTTACATCAATATTTTGAGTAATTCGTTCAAGGAATCTCTTGGAAGTTATGTGAACAAACTTTTCATCACTCCAAGAAGCTTTATACATGTAAAAGGCATCTTTTTTGATTTTACGATCATATGTTACTAGTCCTTTATTGTTCATTCCTTTAACACCACCCTCATTTCTCATCTTTGAGCTAAAGTCAAACATGTTCCAAACATGGCTTCCCCATAAATAAGGTGTTTTAGAAAACAATTGCCATACTTTTTCATGGTATAGAGCGTGATACTCTTCAGAATAGTCTCCACGAATAGGTTTATCAGTATGATATCTAACTAATCCTTCTGAACCATATTCACTACAACCTATAGAAAGGCCAGGGTTAGCTTCATGGAAGTTTTCAAACCAAGATTTAAAATTTTCTACTTGTCCTAAATACCATCCAAAATAGTGGTTATAGGCTAAAGCATCTGTTATATAGTTGAATTCAGATTTTATATTTACCATCATAACATTGGCTGTACTTGTTAGCCTTGTAGTATCTAACTCTTTAACCAACTTATCCATTTCTTTTAGATTGTTATATAACTGTTCACTTTCACCATGCATTGTTATTTCATTTGAGATTCCCCAGAAACAAATTGAAGGATGATTATAGTTTTGTTTAACAAGTTCTCTTAATTGTTGTTTAATATTCTCATGTGCTTCTTTGCTTTTTGCCATTTCGGAAATAAAAGGTACTTCTGCCCAGACAACCATACCATTTTGGTCACATAAGTCATAAAAATGCTGATCGTGTTGGTAATGAGCAAGTCTAACAGAATTAACTCCCATTTCTTTTATTAATTCCATATCTAAATTCATATCATCTTTATCAATGGCCCAACCTTTTAAAAATTTGTCTTGATGACGAGATACACCCTTTAAATAAGTTTTTTCTCCGTTTAAGAAGAATCCTTCTTCTCCTTCAATTGAAAAATATCTAATTCCAAAAGGAATACTTAAGCTATCAATTTTCTTATCATCAGAAAAGATAAAAGCTTTTAAAGTGTAAAGGTGAGGGTTTTCCCTACTCCATAAGGTAACATCTTTAAGCTCTATATCGACTGTAGGTTTTTTAGCACTTTGCTCCATAGTTGAGAGAAGGTTTTCCTTTTCATAGATTTCATATTTAACAATTGTATCAGAGGGGTTTGTAACTAGTGAATTAATTAATATATCAGCATTCCCTTTATTATAAACAGGGGTTACATATACTCCTAAACTTCCATCATCCATCAAATCAAAATGAGTATCTTCAACTATAATTAAGTTTACATCTCTATATATTCCACCAAAGAAAGTAAAATCTGCTGTTCTTGGATAAATATGTTCATATTCTCTATTATCAACTTGTATACTAAGTAAGTTTTCTTCTTTATTTAAAAAGTCAGTAATTTCATATCTAAATGTTGAAAACCCACATTCGTTTTTTCCTACTTTTTCTCCATTTAAATAAACTTTAGTTATACTATTTACACCTTTAAATTCGATAAAAATACGTTTGCCAATCCAACTTTCATCTTTGACTAATTGTTTTTGATACCAACAAGCCTTTCTTTCATATTCTTGGCTTCCTTCACAGGCATCTTTTGCATTCCAACTATGAGGAATAGATACTTCATCAAAAGAATCTATTTCTATTTTTGAATAGTCCTCATTGTTTACTTCTGTAAATTTCCAATTTTCATTTAACAATTCGATCTTTCTCATTTATTACCTTCTTATTTTTTTAATGTTTTTAGTAGATAAATAACTTTATGCTATAAAATTATCTCACAAAAAGTAGTATACCACAGCATATTTACATTCTCAATGAATTGTTTTTCTACATATGTGGAAAAAAGGTGTA
>CAZHNE010000193.1:0-3300 GCA_964533775.1 uncultured Spirochaetaceae bacterium
CAATTACAAGAGGAGGCACTGGGAAGCCGTATTTTACTAAGTAATAAGTGATAACACCCATTGGAATCATTAAATAAAGGTTAAATATCTTTAATCCTAAAGCATATGAACCAATAATACATAATATTCCAACTACAGGCATAAATAGTGCTGGAGGAACTTGTAAGATTTTAATAACTTTTGGAGCCAAGAAAATACCACAGAACCACATTGCAAATGATGCAAGTAATAAAATTGCTGCTATTTGAGTAATAAAGCCAGGTCTATCAATCTGTAGCATTGGCCCAGGGGATACTCCGTGTAACAATAGAGCACCTAGGAGCATTGCTGCAGGAGGGGATCCTGGAATACCCATTGATAAAAGTGGAATCATAGCTCCACCAATACAGGCGTTATTTGCAACTTCAGTTGCAATAATTCCTTCTTCACAGCCAGTGCCATATAGTTCAGGATGTTTAGAAGTCCCTTTAGCTGTTCCATAAGAGACCCAAGCTGCAATATCCTCTCCAATTCCTGGCACAGCTCCTATACCAACACCAATTAATGCAGATCTAGCTATATGACCAATATTTGAAAATAAATATTTCCAAGAAGGAACAATTTTGTCTAATTTAGTTGCTTTAGGTGGTTTTTGCTGTTCTTTTAAAACTTGTATTATTTGAGGAATACCAAAAGCACCAATAAGAACTGGGACTGTTTCTATTCCTCCTTCAAGTGCATAAGAACCTAAGGTGAATCTTGGATAAACTTGTAAACTGTCAGTTCCGACCATTGCTAAGAATAATCCAAAGAAGCCAGCTAACCAACCTTTTTGAACTGTATCAGGGCAAGAAATACTACCACTAATTAAGATTCCAAAAAAGGCTAATAAGAAATATTCTATAGAAGTAAATTGTAGAGCTAGTTTAGAAATTAAAGGAATAAAAATAACAACAAAGAAAATAGAAATCACTGTTCCTATTGCTGATGCTGTAGTTGTTAAACCTAAAGCTTTTCCTGCTAGTCCTTTTTGCGACATAGGGTAACCTTCCATAGCAGTTGCAGCAGAAGCAGCAGTGCCAGGAATGTTAAGTGTAATGGCTGAAAAAGATCCACCGTATACAGCTCCGACATATATTGCCATTAAAGCTACCATAGCTACATTTAGATCCATTCCATATGTAAGTGTTGTTAATAGTGCCACCCCTAATGTTGCTGTTAATCCAGGTAAGGCACCAAAAATGATTCCTACAAAGGTACAAGCAAAAAGCAGTAAAATTTGATTAGGGCTTGTTAAAATCGAGCCTAGTTGGGCGAAGAACACCGAAAATTGATTTAATATATTCATTTTTATCCTCTCCCTTATTTAATAGCGTAGTAAATCAAGTACATGAAATTCATTATGAATCCTTCTTTTGGCATAGGGATTCTTAATGCAAAACGGAAAATTGAAGCAACAAGTATAGGTGTAATTAAAGAAACTCTAAGAGCTACATGGAATTTCTTAATAAGTACTTCTTTATTATCACTTTTAAGTGCTTTTTTACGGATATAAAAAATTAAAACAATAAGTTCAATTACAGCTAAAATGTCAGTTGTAAAGACAAAAATATTATCTAAAACTATATATAATCCGGTTACTCTAACTACTAAGTTGATTAACATAAGAATAGAGTAGAATTTTAAAGACTCTTTTATAATTTCATAATCTTCAAAATAAAAAACACTAATTGTATATGTTAAATATAGGGCGACTGCGATACAGAAATCTAACATTCTTAAATGAACAAAAACTAACCAAAAAAGAGGGATTAGTGTTGCAAGCATTCTTACGGTAGATTCATTAAATACAGGTTCTTTTTTTCTTTCAGAGAGGTTTGATTTTAATAATTCCCAGCCACCTTGCTTTAATGCAAATAATAAAATCGCTACTGCGAGTAATATCATTGCAACACCTATCATTATAGGCATTAAGGCTGGTGATACGTACCAAGCGCTATCTACACCCAAGTAGGTGCCTGATAAAGGCATTTGAAAAGCTTCTATTAAAATGAAAACTCCTAATAGGATGAAGATAATGCTAATTACTATATCAGCACCTCTCATGTTTTTATTTTTGTCGTTATCTTTCATATCTTTTCCTTGAAAAACCCCACTGAGGTTATTCCCCAGTGGGTATTTAAAGTTTGTTTTTTAAATTATAGCTTTGGAATTCCAATTGTTCCAGGATCAACTTCAGCTGCACCTAATTCGTGTAAGGTCCAGGAGAATTTTGACTCTAGAACTCTGAAAATTTCATTTGCTTCTTCACCACATTCACCGGTTAGGTTGTAGTAGTTCTTTTCACCAAAGTTTTTAACAGGTTCAGACTTCATTGCTTCTTTAAATGCATCTTGTAATGTAGTTTTAATATCTACTGGAGTATCTTTTCTTACAGCAAAGCCAATTTGTTGACCAAGAGGTAAAAAGTCTGATAATTCAGCATAGTAATCAAATGATGAAGGAATTTCGATATCTTTTAATTTGTAAGAATCTGGAGTCATCATAGCTAGAGGTCTTAGTTTACCAGCTCTAATTAATTCTGCTTGTTCCGCAACGGAAGTTATAACAACAGTTACTTCACCAGTCATAGCAGCATTTTGACAACTTGCTGATCCATCATAAGGAATAAATGTTAGTTTAGCACCAGTACCGTCGTTAAATGCAAGTAAGTTTAAATGGTGAATAGAACCAGGTCCACTAGCACCAGCTTTAATTTTACCAGGGTTAGCTTTTGAAGCTTCAACTAATTCTGCTAAATCTTTATAAGGTGCATTAGGGGTAACTGAAAGAATGTCAGGTGATCCACCAACAATAAAGAAATCCCAAACGTCCATTGTTTGAGGCCAGCCGAATACAGCGGCAGTTACGTTAGATTCTGATAAACCACATAGTGTATAACCATCAGCAGGTTTTTTATAAGCTTCGGTCATACCGATCATACCAGCTTTACCACCTGTAACGTTATTAACATTAATGTTAACACCTAATACATTAGCCATTTCTTCCATAATGATGCGGTTACAGGAATCAGTTCCACCACCAGCACCCCATACTACTACGTCTGTAATATCTCTAGCAGGATATTCGACTTCTGCTTGAGCGAAGAGGGATCCAGCCACTAGGGATACCATTGCAAGCGCTAATAAAATTTTTTTCATAACAATCTCCTTTGAAAATTTATATTTTTCAATTTTGTATACAATATCTTATTATCAGGTTCATTAAATTGTCAAGCTTTTTTTTTATTTTTATTGGTTTATCTTATATTTAAAAATGATT
>CAZHNE010000194.1:0-3286 GCA_964533775.1 uncultured Spirochaetaceae bacterium
AGTAATTTAATATTTTTTTTCATAATTAATTCCTATATGTTAGTGATAGTGTTATTGGGGAGTACGCAATAATACCATTGTCGTTAATTAAATCACCATTGTAGTTAAAATGTGGCGCCGCATAAAATCCTGCTGTTAATCCAATTCCCCAGTTTTCATTAAAGAAATAAGAGACATTAGTTTTTGCTGAAGTTAGTAAAGAGATTAAAGTCTGTCTGTTGTGTGTGTTAAAAGAGATACCTAAACCAGCTGAAAGGGATAAATCCCATTTACCAGTTTGGATAGGTACAAAAGTATAAAGTGCTTTAATAGGAACATTTGAATATAGTTCGTCCCCATTGTCATAGTTAAAATCATATCCAACTTCAATTCCAAGACTTTCTTTTTCATTATAGAAGAAATCGAAATTAACTGCACCGTAGCCACCAACTTTTAAGACATCAAGGCCAGGTATAAAGTTTGGTGAATGACTTTGGTCAAATAAATATATAAAGTCGGGAATTGTTGGCCCAACATTAAAAGTTACTTTTTGATCACCTTGTTTATAGAAAGTACTTTCTGCAAAAATGCTTGTTAGTGAAAATAGGGTGATAACTGTGAATAAAACTAAAACTTTTCGTTTCATAAATACCTCAAATATTATAAGTTTCATTTTTTAATAATTAAGAAAGATCATTAATCTTAAATGAAAAAATATGTTGTTTATAGTTAATCATTTTTAATAACATTAAGCAATAATATATATATGATTTTTAAGTGTAGTATTTTCATTTTTGTTGGTTCTTTTGTTTTATAAAAATTTTATTTATGCTATAAAACCAAATAGAGGTGTTTATGATAATTTTAAGTGGAAAAGAAGTTGCAAATAGTAAATTAGAAGAATTAAAAGTTAAAACAGAATCTTTTTTTAAAGAATATAATAGAAAACCTTCATTAGCTGTTATTTTAGTTGGGAGTGATCCTGCCAGTCAAACATACGTTGCAAGCAAGAAAAAAGCTTGTGAAAGATTAGGATTTGATCATAAAGATTTTCTTTTAAAAGAAGATGTAACTCAAATTGAACTAAATAAGTTAGTTGAAAAATTAAATAAAGATAAAAAAGTAGATGGTATTCTAGTACAAATGCCATTACCTAAACATTTAAATGAACAAGAAGTAATTGAAAAAATTAATAGCGATAAAGATGTTGATGGGTTTCATCCCATTAATGTAGGTAAGTTATTAATCGGATTAGATTGTTTTGTTAGTTGTACTCCAAAAGGAATAATGGCAATTTTAGATTATTATAATATTGAAACAACATCTAAAAATGTTGTAATAATTGGTAGAAGTAATATTGTAGGTAAGCCAATGGCTTCATTATTAATACAAAAAGGTAGAGATGCAACAGTAACTATAGCTCACAGTAGAACTAAAAACCTTAATGAACTAACTTTACAAGCTGATATATTAATCGCTGCAATAGGTAGAGCTAATTTTGTAACAGCGGATATGGTAAAAAAAGACTGTGTTGTTATTGATGTTGGTATTAATAGAGTACCTGATAGCTCACGTAAACGTGGTTACAGAGTTGTTGGAGATGTTGATTATCAAAATGTAAGTGAAAAAGTAAAAGCAATTACACCAGTTCCAGGAGGAGTTGGGTTAATGACAATTGCTATGCTAATGGAAAATACACTTGAAAGTGCAATTTTGCACGAAGAGAAGGGTTGTTAATGGCCAAATATAAGAAACCAGAAAAAATAGAAACATATTGGTTTGAGACCTATGGGTGTCAAATGAACCTAGCTGAAAGTAATGCACTTAAAACAATGCTAGAGGGTGTTGGGATTAAAGAGGCTAAAGATGAAAAGCATTCTGATTTAGTTATTATAAATACATGTTCAGTTAGACAAAGTGCTGAAAATAGAGTTTGGGGTAGATTAGGGAATTATTCACGAATTAAAAAAGATCACCCTATGATATTAATGGTTGTTGGTTGTATGGCTGAAAGGCTTATCGACGAATTACAAGAAGAAGCTCCATGGGTAGATTATGTTCTTGGAACAAATGATAAACACAAAGTTCTTGAAATTGTTACTGGCTCTTATGAAACGGAAAGAGATGAATCTTATGCTTTTTTAAACAGCTATTATAAAGAGGGCGATTATTCAACATTTGTTCCTATAATGAATGGTTGTAACAACTTTTGTACTTATTGCATAGTTCCATACGTTAGAGGCAGAGAAGTTTCTAGAAGTTTAGAATCAATTATTGAAGAAGTTAAATTTTTAGATTCAAAAAATGTAAAAGAAATTACCCTTTTAGGTCAAAATGTTAATAGCTATAATTTTATAGACGAAAACAATAATACGATAACTTTCCCAATACTTTTAGAAAATGTATGTAAAGTTGCTAATAATATTGAGTGGATTCGCTTTGAATCACCGCATCCAAAAGACTTTAGTGATGAATTAATTCAAGTAATTAAAAAAGAAAAGAAAGTAGCGAAACATTTACATATACCTCTTCAAAGCGGTAGCTCTAGAATTTTGAGAAAAATGAATAGAGGATATGATAGGGATAAGTTTTTAACTTTAATTGAAAAAGTTAGAAAAGAAATTCCTAATGTTACTTTTGCAACTGATGTAATGGTTGGTTTTCCAAGTGAAACAAAAGAAGAGTGTTTAGAAACATTATCAATAATGGAAAACTTAAGATGCCTTGAAGCTTTTATGTATTATTGGAATCCTAGAGAAGGAACTCCTGCTACAGATATGGAAGATCAAATACCAAGTAATGAAAAACATGAAAGACTACAAATGATAATAGATAGACAACACGAAATATTTAGAGAAGAAAAAGCTAAATATGCTAAAGGTGTTCATTCTCTCATGTTTACAAGAGAAAGTAGAAATAATAAAGAAGAAATGTTAGGGAGGGATGAACACAATCAAATGGTAGCTTTTATTCCAAAAAGGGAGTTAAAACCAGGAGATTTTGTTAAAGTTGAGTATATTACCCTCAAAGGAAACACAATAATTGGAAAACAAGTGTAATTTATTTAACAAAAGTTGAAATTTGTACTATAATAGAGATATGAATAATATCAAAAGCTTTATAGATTTAATAAAAAACAGTAAAAAAACTGTAGTTCTTACGGGAGCTGGGATTTCTACGCTAAGTGGCATTCAAGATTTTAGATCTTCAAAAGGTATTTATTCAAGTAAATATAATCACTTAAGTGTAGAAGAAATTTTAAACTACAATTTCTTTTTCTCAAATCCTGAAATTTTCTATTCTTGGG
>CAZHNE010000195.1:0-3235 GCA_964533775.1 uncultured Spirochaetaceae bacterium
GATCAAATGCCTGATATTTTCCAAATTGAAGGTCAAGGTGGATACGATAAATGGAAAGATTATATTGCTGACTTAAGTGATCAACCATGGGTTGCTGATACAGATTTAGCATTTATGGATGGTGATAAAGTAATGGGATTCCCTGTAGCAATAGAAGGCTATGGATTAGCTTATAACAAAGAAATCTTAGACAAAGCAGGTATTGATCCAGCAACACTAACAACTCGTGATGCTTATGAAAAAGCTTTTAAAATTCTAGATTCTAAAAAAGCAGAACTTGGAATTACTGCACCTGTATCTATGGCAGCATCTGTAGCCGGTGGTATGTGGTGGGTTGCAGCTCAACACAACTTAGCAGTTTACTGGGGTGGTGGACTAGCATTTGATGACCATACTTACATTAACATGGCTCTTGACGGCAAGTTAGACGATGCAAGATTTATGGAATATGCAAAATATTTACAATTACTATATAAATATGCTGACCAAAGAATCTTATTAAACGGAAGTTATGATGACCAAGTTGGTTCTTTCGCTCAAGGTAAAACAGCTTTCTTACACCAAGGTAACTGGGTAGATCCAAACTTAGAACAACTAGGTGTTGATTTTGAAATTGATTACGCTCCTCATGCATTCTCAAATGAACCACAAGAAGGTTTATTACTATTTGCTCCTAGCTGGTATGTAGTTAATGCTAAAAGTCCTAATGCTGAAGCAGCAAAAGCGTTCTTAAATGCAATGGCAACAACTCAAGAGGGTCACAAATACATAGCACAAGAAGCTGGTATGATTCCTGCGTTCAAATCTGTAACTTATACTCCTAATGGACAACTTAGCCAATCTCTAATGAGAGCTAACGCTAAGGGTGGAAACTACGGTGTATTCTTTGGTATGTTACCTGACGGTGCTGGCCAAAACATCTTTGGACCTATCTTTGACTTATTTGCTCAAAATCAAAATGATATTGACCAGTTTGTTCAAGATATGAAATATGCAGTTGCAAATATGTAATTTCATTTACACAACTCTTGGCACTTGTAGTTTTATCTACAATTGCTAGGGGTTATTTTTTTAATAGGAGTATAACACCATGAAGCAAAGTCGTTTAGTGAATGTGCTTTTTCTTTTTCCTACAATTTTTGCGTTCTTGATGATTATTATCATCCCTTTTTTCTTTGGTCTTTACTATTCAATGACTGATTGGACAGGAATAAGTAGTGTTGTTAATTTTGTAGGTCTTAAAAATTTTAAAAATCTATTTAATAGTCCTGATTTTCTTTATTCTTTTCTTATAACAATTTTATTTACAATTATAAATGTAATTTTAGTTAATATTGTAAGTTTCGCTTTGTCTCTTGTTGTAACAAGTAATATTCCAAGAAGAAACTTTTACCGTGCAGGGTTTTTTGTACCATATCTAATTGGTGGTATTGTACTTGGTTATATTTGGCAGTTTATTCTTAATAATATTTTAGTTGACGTAGGAACATTTCTCTCTATTGGTTTTTTACAGACTTCTTTTTTAAGTCGTCCTGAAAGTGTTATTTGGACTATGTCAGTTGTAAATACATGGCAATATTCAGGTTATATAATGTTGATATATGTTGCAGCTATTCAAGGTATTCCTGAATCCCTTATGGAAGCAGCTAATGTAGATGGAGCTAAATATCATACAAGAGTATTTCGCATATTAATTCCTATGATGGCCAATGCATTTACTATATCTCTCTTTTTGACATTAACAACTTCTTTCAAACAGTTTGATATGAACTTAACATTGACAAATGGGGGACCCGCAACAAGATTCCTCGGAGCCCCGGTTAAAGCAAGTCAGTTACTTGCTATGAATATCTTCGACACAGCTACTGCAAACCGCATGGCTGAAGCACAAGCAAAGGCAGTAATACTGTTTGTTGCACTGCTTATAGTTTCTTTGATACAAGTAACTATAAATAAGAAAAAAGAGGTAGAAATGTGATGAAGCCAGTATTAAAAAAGAAAAAATATACACTACATAAATATGGGCTTGTAATATTAGAAGTTTTTACTGTATTTTTGTTCATTTTATTTATGTTCCCTTTTGTAATGGTTGTTATTAACTCTGCAAAAACATCAAGAGAAATTATATTTAACGCAATAGCTTTACCTACATCTTGGGGTCAATTGTTTACTAACATTTCATTAATATTTAATAACTCAACTGTTGATTATCTTGGAGCTTTTGTTGATAGCACAATAATTACAGTTTTGTCCTTAGTAGTCTTAGCTTTTTTCACATCAATGGCGGCGTGGGTTCTAGTAAGAAATAAAACAGTTTGGTCGACAATTATATTCTTGGCTCTTGTTTCTGCCATGGTTATTCCATTTCAGGTTCTTATGTATCCCCTTGTTCGATGGTTAAGAATATTAGGTGGATTTTTTAACATTAGATTGTTAGGAACTGTTCCTGGTGTTGTGTTTGCTTATTTAGGTTTTGGAGCTCCATTATCAATTTTCATTTTCCATGGCTTTATAAAAAGCATTCCATATGAACTTGAAGAATCTGCAACAATTGATGGATGTTCAAGAGGCGGAACTTTCTTTAGAATCGTTTTACCTTTATTGCAACCGATTGTTGTAACTGTTTTAATTCTTAATGGAATTTGGATATGGAATGACTACCTATTACCATTATTAGTACTAGGATCAAATGGTCCTGTTCAAACTATTCCTATTGCTGTAACAGCATTTGCTGGTGCATATTTAAAACAATGGGATTTAATTCTTACATCTACACTTATTGCAATGCTTCCAGTCATCGTATTGTATCTGTTCGCACAACGATACATTATTAAAGGAATGGTTGAAGGCTCAATTAAATAATAACTTATTCGGAGGAAATTATGAAAATAGTTCTCGTTGGTGCTGGGTCTGTCCAGTTTGGCTATGGTATGCTTGGTGATATTTTTAATAGTAGTACATTAAAAGGGTGTGAAGTTACACTTTTAGATATTAATGAAAAAGCTTTATTGAAAGTATTAAATAGTGCAAAATCTTTTGTAAAAGAAAAATCTCTTGATTATACAATTAATGGCACTACAGATAGAAGAGAAGCTTTTAAAAATGCTGACTTCATTATATCTTCTATTGAAGTGGGCGATAGATTTAAATTATGGGATGAAGACTGGAAAGTTCCACTTCAATACGGTATTAAACAAGTATATGGAGAAAATGGTGGAGCTGGTGGTATTTTCCA
>CAZHNE010000196.1:0-3215 GCA_964533775.1 uncultured Spirochaetaceae bacterium
CTTTTTCATAATTTACGATCCTTGTTGTTTTTATTTCACAAATTGTTTGTGATATATTTAACATAAGGCTTAAATGTGGTGAAATTGTGGAGAATAAAAATACTTTATCTAAAAATTTTGTTGCTTAAATATATTCTTGCCTTTAGAATACCGTAACGAGGTAAAAGTTATGCAACTTAAGCAAAAGAGAGGGGAAAGTTTTATGGATTTATTTTTTTCAAACCCAGACAATGAAGTTCAAAAGCATATTGATGAATATAACATCAAATATTTTAAGATTTTATCTATAGTTTTTTGTGCAATTCAATTTTTATATTTTTGCTTGTCATTTACCCCTTATTTTGATGTTCCTGAGCGATTATGGTACATAATACTCTATGGAGTGAATGTTGCTCTTACTTTATTTTTCTTTGCATCAATAAACTTGTTTTATTTAAAAAACAATAAAAAAGCTACTTGGGTTAGAGATATGCAAGCTGTTATTGTTGTTTTAGTTACAGCAGTTACAATTTTAATTAGTAGTTTAGATTTTAAGTACGGTGGAGACTGCATAGTTTATTGTTCTATTGTATTAGCACTAACAACTTTAACTTTACAGTCCCCCTTTCAAGCAGCATTGTTTCATTTTCTTGCAGGATCTTTTTATTTAATACTCTGGAATCTTTACAAAGGTAGTATGGACTTAGGTTATACTTTCAAGTTTTTTATGTTTATAGTCCTTTGTTTTGCTACAGGCGTTACAAAATATAAAATATTTGTTAAAGGAACAAAAGCCCAAATTAAATTACTTAAAGTTAGTGAAGAGTTTAGAAAATCTTCTTTAACCGATGATCTAACAGGTGTTAAAAACAGAAGAGCTTTTCTCGAAGATAGTTATACCTTTTGTGAAGAAAAGTCTTTCTTCCTATTTACAGATATTGATTATTTTAAAAAAGTAAATGATTCCTACGGTCATCAAAACGGTGATTTTGTTATTAAGTATTATTCTAATGTATTATGTGAGTTGTTTGGCAAGGAGCATGTTTATAGATTTGGCGGAGATGAATTTATGGTGGTTGTTCCAAAGATAAACAAAAGTGAAACTGATAAAGCATTGAAAAAACTTCAAACATCCCTACATGATGTTGTATTTGATAACGAAAGCCATTCTTTCTCAGTAAGTGGTGGCTACCTATTTTGCAAAGCAGGAAGCAAAGATTTGCTTTTTAAAATAGAAGATAAACTAAAGAAACTTGATCGCGCCCTATATGAGGTCAAAAATAGTGGTCGGGGATATTTCTTGCAAGCTTAATGGAAACTAATACTTTAGACAGACTAACTTTTAAATTGCTAGTCTGTCTTTTTTATATTCTTTAATATTCTGATTTTATAGTTTTTGACTATTGTAAAGGTGAGCGTATTTACCGCCTTTTTCAATTAGCGATTTATGATTACCATTTTCAATAATTCTACCTTCATCAATAACAATTATCTTGTCTGCATTTCTAACAGTAGATAATCTGTGAGCAATAACAATAGATGTTCTACCGTGTGATAATCTATTAAATGCTTCTGTAATCAACTTTTCACTATCACTATCTAAAGCACTTGTTGCTTCATCAAAAATTAATATACTAGGGTTCTTTAAAAAGACTCTTGCAATAGATAATCTTTGTTTTTGTCCACCAGATAATCTTGCTCCATGTTCTCCAACTTGAGTATCTAAACCATGCGGAAGTGAGTCTACAAAATCTGAAAGGTTGGCAGCTTTTAAAGCTTCCCATAACTCTTCATCAGTAGCTCCTGCTTTTCCATATTTTAAATTTTCTCTAATGGACGCATCAAATAAGAAAACGTTTTGTTGAACAAATCCAATATTCTTATGTAAGGATGATTGAGTTAAATTTTGTATATCTTGATTATCAATATATAATTTTCCTGATGTTATTTCATAAAACCTAGGAATTAAATTAGCTAAAGTGCTTTTTCCTGCTCCAGATTCACCTACTAAAGCAATTGTTTCTCCACCCTCTATTGTTAAGTTCACATCTTTTAATACTTCAGTATCATCATCATATGAAAAGTTAACGTTTTCATAGCGAATAACACCTTTCTTAATTACTAAGTCTGTTGAGGAAGGAGAGTCTTTAATTTCAGGATGAATGTCCATTACTTCAGTAAACCTTTGAAAACATACAATCCCTTGTTGTAATTGCTCTGTAAAGTTAATTAGTCTGTCAATTGGAGGTAACATAACTGTTACAAATAATAGGAATGTAATTAAATCATAAGTTTGGACATGTCCAAAATAGATTAATACTGAACCACCAACAATTGGGAATAAGTAGCACAAGTTTCTTAAAAAATTCATGCTTGAATGAAATTTAGCCATAACATCATATTGTTGCTTTTTCGCATCCATTAATACTTCATTTGAATATTTAAACTGTGTTTCTTGATATTTTTCTTTGTTAAAAGATTTAACTTCTCTTATTCCTTGAATACTGTTTTCCACTGTACTGTTTACATCAGCTAATGTTTGTCTAACTTTAACAAACCTAGCTTTTAGTTTTCTTCTAAATGTTGCACCATAAATAGCTAATACTGGAAAAGGAATTAAAGTAATGAAAGCTAATTTCCAGTTGAAAATAAACATGGCAATAAAAGCACCAATTAGAGTTATACTACTAATTATTATATCTTCTGGACAGTGATGAGCTGTTTCTGTAATTTGAAACAAGTCATTTGTTATCCTACTCATTATGTGACCTGTTTTAGTTTGATCATAATAACTAAAAGATAATTTCTGTAAATGAGCGAATAAATCTCTTCTCATATCAGTTTCAATGTAAACACCTAAGATATGACCCCATTTAAGTCTAATGTAGTCACAAACAAACTGAATAAGATAAATTGCTAATATAACAGTAAAACTAATTATCATTGGTCTCCACATAGCTTGTGGTAGATATGTCTTTATTAAACCTCTAGTTACAATTGGAAAAAATACAGATACCGTAGAAAATATTATTGCTGCGGCAATATCTAGAACAAATAAACTAACATATGGTTTGTAGTATTTAAAAAACCTTTTTAACATTAAAATCTCCATTTTCTATTCTATTGTTTAGTATAAAAAATATATAAACAAATAACAATCAAAACTCATTTATTAGATATATTTTACTTAAATAACCATTAACTAATACTTTTTTGGAAAGTTAATTCATCTTTTT
>CAZHNE010000197.1:0-3212 GCA_964533775.1 uncultured Spirochaetaceae bacterium
AAAGGAGTAGTTATTATTAATCAGTTTCATTGTGTTTTTTTAATATTGATCGAAACTCACCTGGAGTTTTTCCATAGAATTTTTTAAAAGTCTTATAGAAATGAGCATTGTCTATAAACCCTGTATGCTCAGAAATATCTTTAAGAGGGATAGATAGATCAAGCACTAGTTGCATAGCTTTTTCCATCCTTAACTTAATAATATATTTAGAAAATGATATTTTATATTCTTCTTTGAATATTTTACTAAGATATTCTTTGCTAACTGAGAAAATGTCAGCAGTTTTTTCTAGAGAGACCTCTTTTAAATAGTTTAAAGTTAAATAGTCCTTAATTTTAGAAATATCAAGTTTATGCCTTTTGCTCTTTAACTCTACTATCTTCTTGTTAGCCTCTATATACAAACCTCTTAAATAAGTCAGCATTCTAACAAACTTTGTGTCATCTCCAAATACAAATGAAGTAAACTTACTAGAGAAGATTTCTTTAAATGTATAACCACATCCAACTATATAATTTTGTAAATTATTTAATAGTCTATAATAAAAGTATATTATAAAGTCTCTTCTATGAATTTGGGAAAACTGTTTTAATATTTCCTCTTCAAGAATATCAAATTCCTCATTTATTTTATCTTCTGAGCTAGAAAGAAGAGCGTTATTAATCCAATCCATCCTATAATCAATATAAGCTGCATATTCGGTAGAAACAAAGTTTAAATCTAATCCAACATTAGCTTTTTTTCTTTGTTTTTTTATTTTTTCGACACAGTTTTCAAGTTGTTTATTTAACACAGAAGCTTTAACGGGTTTGAGAATATAGTCGCTAACCCCCAAGCGAAGTGCACTTTGTGCATAAGAAAAATCATCATATCCTGAAATCACTATTATAAGACTTTCAAATCCGCTATCTTTTATCCTTTCAATTAGTTGTAAACCATTCAACCGGGGCATACAAACATCAGATATTACAATATCTGGATTTGTTCTCTTAATTATTTCTAACCCAAACTCACCATCGGAAGCTTCTCCAACCACTTCTAATCCTAATTCTTCCCAATTGCCAATACCTTTTATAACTTCTCTAGTCCATTTCTCATCATCTATTATTACAACTTTATAGCTCATAACTTTCCTCTTTAATGCTTTTTCTTGTGGAAAGAAGTTGTAAAACAACTTTTGTTCCCTCTTCTTCAGAGCTTATAACTTTAAGACCACAATTAAGATCAGAGCAGAATAATTTTATTCTTGAATTGACATTGCTTAACCCAATATGAGAGTTTGCATTTAATATTGTATGTGATGTGTTGGATAAAAGTTTATTTAGTTTTTGACACTCATTTTTTTTCATTCCAACACCGTTGTCAGTAAAGATAATTTCAATTCTCTCATCATCTATTCTTTGTCCCTTAATTCCAATTTTCCACTTTCCTTTTTTTTGCGCAAGACCATGTGAAAAACTGTTTTCTATAATTGGTTGAAAGATAAGCTTTGGAATATGGAAATCAAGAATATCTTTTGGAAAATCGATTTCATAAGATAATTTATCAGGAAATCTCATGTCTTGAATTGAAAGATAACTCTCTAAATAAGTAAGTTCTTTAGAAATAGGAACAGAATCTTTAGAAAGACTTAAAGAGTATCTTAAAATATCACTTAAGTTTAAAGTCATTTCATAAATATCCATCATGTTTTTCGAAACAGCCATTCCTCCAATTACTTGTAGTGAATTATACATAAAATGTGGATTAATTTGAGCTTGCAATGCTTTAAGCTGAGCTTCTCTTTTTTCAATTTGTGTTTGATATTTATCTGCTATTAAATTACGGTTTTTATCTATCATTGAAACAAAGCTGGAATTTAAAATATCTATTTCATCTTTAGTACCATTTTCAGCTACTGTAAGATGTTTAATTAAAGAATCAGGTTCATCTATTGTAAGGTTCTTTACTCTTTTTGAAAGGGTGATAATTGGTTTTGTTATAATCCTTGAGAAAAAATAAACAAAAACAATAGCAAATACTAATGTAATTAAAGTAACAAGAAATCCTACAGATCCTGATTTTCGCTGTGCTGCTTTAATTACATTATCAGGAATGCCAAAAACAACATCAACCTTTCCTCCACTAACTGTATTATAAAACCAATAAGCATTATCAATGTAAAGTTCACTTTTATCTTCACTTTTCATTTTGTTTTTTATAGAAGTAATTTGTGTTAAAGGAACAGCAAAACCTTCTCCTTCTGAAGTTATTAAAATCTCATCTTGATCGTTAAAAATAGTAACACTTTCATTTTGTGTCATTTTAATATCATCTACGATATCTTGAAGATAATAAGGCCTCAAATGCACTACCATAAGAGCGATTGGTTGTTTGTTTTCAAACTTAAAGAATTGGTGCATTGCAAGAAGTTCATTATCATCTTTTGAAAAGACTACGTTTGATTGTAAATCGACGCTTCTTTCTTCCCAGCTCTTTAACCTATCCCCAGCTTTTTCTAAAGAAGCACCACTTCTAGCACATACTAATACTTCATCCCGTTTAAAATTGTAAAGTTCAATTGAATTGATTTCACTTTTAAGATTTATTTGTGAATTCATTGCAGAAATTAATTGCCATTGACTTTCATAATCTAATTCTTCACCATCGTAGCTCCAACTTTGTATAGTATCCCTCATTGATCCAACTATTTCGAACTGATAAAATAGCTTACTATATTCATTGACTTCTAAATCTAATCTATCTTTCAACCACCCAATACTCATTCTACGGTTATAAATAAGCTGTTCTTCCATTGAATCAAAAGTAATACGAAGAGAAGTTATTGTAATAATAACAATTGGAATAATAACAGAACACAACATACCAAGTAGAAGCTTCCTTCTTATTGATCTTTTTTTGAATAGCATAACTTGCCTCTCTTGTTTTACTTTTCTAATACTTTTTTGTTCTTTTAGAATAAACAATTCTCTTAGAGAATATCATATTGACTTATCTTTTAGCAAATCCTAGTTGAATATTATTAATTTATTTAATCCCTGGTTGTTGCAGCGCAAAAAAAGGCTTTTTAAACTTATTGCTTTCTTTCACAATTTATATAAAAATTATACTTGAAATATTACATTAATTGAAACAATTCTTAATAAAATAAAATCGAAAGTAATGCCCACATATTCTTTGCATTTACAAAAAATATGTGGGCACTTTATGTA
>CAZHNE010000198.1:0-3157 GCA_964533775.1 uncultured Spirochaetaceae bacterium
ATTAGTCCCACTTTTGTGGGACTAATCATTTCGATTATTATATTAGGATAAAAATATGAAAAAAAATAAAACAATGATTATTGTTTTTCTAACACCTGCTTTATTATGCTATCTGATGGTTTTTCTATATCCTTCAATACGAACTGTTATCATGAGTTTCTTTGCAGTAGAAGGTGTAACAGATTCTATTTCTACATGGAAATTTAATGGTATTAAAAATTATATCACAATTTTCAATACTCCTCTCTTTATACGTTCAATGATGAACATTGGAAAAATTTGGTTTATTGGTGGCATTGGTGTTATGATTATTGCTTTGTTTTTTGCAGTATCATTAACTTCAGGGATGAAACAAATGAAATTTTTCAGATCAACCATTTACCTTCCTAATGTTGTTTCTGCTGTTGCAATGGGAACAATGTGGATTAACTATGTTTATAATTCAGACTATGGTCTTTTACATAATTTTTTCAAGACACTAGGTTTAGAAAATCTTGCAGGAACTCTTTGGACAGGACCTGGGATGTTATTTTGGTCAATGATGATAGCTTACTGTTTTGGAATGGTTGGTTACCATATGTTAATTTTTATTAGTGGTATTGATCAAATACCAAAAGATTTTCATGAAGCGGCTTTAATTGAAGGAGCTAACACTTTCCAACGATTTACACAAATAACTCTACCTTTCTTAAAAGGTTGTATTAGAACTAATGTAGTTATGTGGACTGTCTTTACTGTTGGTTTCTTTGTTTGGGCACAATTATTTAGTCCTGTTAATTTATCAAATGCAACTGTAGCACCCCTAAACTATATGTATGAGCTTGTATTTGGTTCTTCCTCATCAGCGCAAACAGTACGTGATAGTGGAGCAGGAGCTGCAATTGGTGTAATTATGATGCTAGTTGTTTTGGCAGTTTTTGGATTAACAAATCTAATTATTAAAAATGATGATACAGAGTTTTAAAGGAAGGATACAATGGCAAAAAAATTAAGTCTCGACACGAAAAATCAAATAAAATTGTTACCTTCATATATTTTAATACTAGCCTGGGTAGCTTTTACTTTTATAACAATAGGTTGGGTATTCTTCGCTTCACTATCTACTTCAAGTGAAATATTTAGTGACCATATGTTTGCTTTTAAAACAGGGTTCCATTTTGAAAACTATGTAAAAGCATGGAAAACTCAAAAAGTTTCAGTATTCTTTATGAACTCACTTTTGTATACACTAGTTAGCTGTACTTCAATTATATTAATTGCATCACCAGCAGCTTATGTATTATCTAGATTTAAGTTTAAAGGTAATACGTTAACACAAAACCTATTTGCTTCAGCTTTGGGAATACCGGCTATTATGATTATTATGCCTTTATTTAGTGTTGTTAGTACTTTAAAATTAACAAACAATAGATGGATGCTTATTTTCTTATACATTTGTATGAATGTACCGTTTACTTTATTCTTCCTACTATCATTTTTCCAGTCACTTTCAACTACATATGAAGAGGCTGCATATATTGATGGATGTTCTCCTATGGGTACGTTTTGGAGAATAATGTTCCCTCTTGTTCAACCTGGAATAATAACAGTTACAATCTTTAATTTTATTACAATTTGGAATGAATATTTTATGTCATTAATCTTTGCAAATAAAACTAAAGTTAGACCTGTAGCAGTTGGATTATATAATATGATTTCGTCCATGAGATACACTGGTGACTGGGGCGGTATGTTTGCGTCAGTTGTTATAGTATTTATGCCGACTTTTATACTGTATCTTTTCTTATCTGATAGAATTATTCAAAGTGTAACTGCCGGAGCTATTAAAGGTTAATCTACCTTTTAACTAATATAAAACCGTTTTCGAATATAGTTTGATAACGGTTTTACTATTTAACACAATAAAAAGCTTAATTTTGTTGATTATTTGTATTCTATAATCCATATTATTAATATGAACAATAATAAAAATTATAAAGCAATTTTAATTCAAAAGAACTCAACTCATAAACAGTTAGATTTAAAAAGCATAAACTCTTACAAAAAAGAGGACGGATTATTGTGGATAGATTTAGATTCTAAACTAGAAATTAATCATCATTGGCTACATAGTGAAAGTAATGTTGATGAAGTTGTTCTAGAAGCATTACTCGCAGAAGACACTAGACCTCGTTATTTTATCCACAATAATGGTTTTCTACTCATTTTAAGAGGTGTAAACTTAAATCCTGGAGCAAATCCCGATGATATGGTATCTCTGAGAATTTGGATAGAGAGAGGACGAATTATTACAATTTGGAGACGAAATGTAGCGGCTCTTAATGACTTGAAAAAAGAGGTTCTTTCAGATGATGGTCCTATCACAGAAGGAGAATTTGTTTCAAAACTAGCAAAAGTTCTTTCAATAAGAATGGGAGATGCTATAAACAATATTTCTGATCAAATTGATGAAATGGAAGATGTAGTTTTTGACGATAAAGAACATCTTAGCAAAACAGTTCTTAGTGAAATACGAAGACAAATTATTAAGTTAAGAAGACATATAGCACCACAAAAAGATGTTGTTGCAAAGATTCAAGAAGAAAATTTCTCATATTTTGATAAAAATGATTTAGCAAGTTTAAGAGAAACTAAAGATAGGTTAACAAGATTTTTAGAAGAGTTAGATGCATCTAAAGAAAGGTCTGCAGTTGTTAGAGATGAGATTGAGAATCAACTAAATAAACAAATGAATCAAACTATGTATTTGTTATCAATTGTTACTGTAATTTTTCTCCCCCTTGGCCTTATTACAGGACTATTAGGAATTAATGTAGCTGGAATACCATATTCTCAAAATCCTTTTGCTTTCGCTTTTGTATGCGTTGTATTAATTTTAATAGCAATCATAGAGATTATTCTATTTAAAAGTAAAAAGTGGATGTAGCAAAACTTACTTTAAGATCTTAATTTAAGCTTAATTTTTAATTAATAATTTTCTTGTGATGATTAATAGGTTAAAAATAAAGAATATTTAATAACTAAAAAAGTGATCCTTGTACAAAACAAATGTACAAAAATCACTTTTTTGCCTACTTTCATAATAAAAATACTATAAAAGTTTGAGGCATCATCACCTTTTGTGGGTAACTTTTAACTAATTTAAGGAGTAAAGAGG
>CAZHNE010000199.1:0-3112 GCA_964533775.1 uncultured Spirochaetaceae bacterium
GCTTTTGTATTAATCTTTAACTCTTTGCCTATGGGATTGATAAATATCTTCCATTACCATTCCCATTAAAAGATTCTTAAATTGGGAATCTTGAAGAATTTTACCGTAGAAACTTTGGTTTTTATCAAACTCAGCAATTACACTTTCTAAAAAGGCTGGTTCAAATGCATACTGAAAATCTTCATACGTGTTTTGTCTTGCTTTTTCACCTAAACTTTCATTAATTTCAAGACTATTGAATATTTGTTTTGTAGCCAACTTTTCTGATTCTCCAAAATCTTTTCCATATCTTTCATTAAGGACTTTAATAATTTCACTTAAAGTATCAAGTTTTTCAGTAGCTGCTGAAGTAGTACCGCTCGTTTGAACTTCAACTCCAGTTTCACCTTCAGCATCTAATTTAATTGCTTGGGCTTCTTTTTCTACTAACTTATAATATTCCAAAATTACTTTATCAGTAATATCAATACCCTGAGGAGCTTCTACTTCCATAGCTTTAATTAAGTACCTTAAGTAAATACTTAGTCTATGTAGCTCAGTATCAACAAAAGGTGAGATTTGAATTATAAGGCTATACATATTTATAAACTTTTTACAAAGGTTTCTAAAATCTATAGTTTCTTCTCTAGTAAAATCTTTCATACGTTTAAGTGAATAAGCAACATAGTTATGCATTGGACTAGCATCAGAGACTGTCTTTTTTGATTTATAAAACATATCTGTAAACTTTATTACATCATCTTCGTTGATAATTTGCATATCTTCTATTTGTTTTTGCAATACGTAAATATCGTTTGGTTCAATATCATTATCAAGTATAGTTGTTTGGTAAAATGGTTGAAATGATTTTTGAATATCTTCAGGTTCATTAACAAAATCAAGTACAAATGTATTTTCTTTACCAGAGCAAGTTCTATTTAATCTTGATAGGGTTTGAACAGCTTTTACTCCAGAAAGTTTCTTATCTACATACATGGTATGTAATTTAGGTTGATCAAAACCTGTTTGGTATTTGTTTGCAACAATTAAAATTCTAGATTCTTCTTTATCAAACTCAGCTGCTAAATTAGATTCAGAAACACCATTGTTCATAGCAGATTCCCTACGTTCTATTCCATCATCTGAAACTGTTCCAGAGAATGCAACAAATGTTTTTAATTCAGAGTAACCTTTCTCTTTAATATATTTGTCAAAAGCTAATTTGTACTTTACAGCATGTAACCTAGAAGAAGTTACTAACATTGCTTTTGCCTCTCCACCTATTTGTTTCATAATGTTATTTCTAAAATGCTCTATAATGATTTCTGTTTTTTGAGAAATATTGTGAGCATGTAAAGTAACATATCTTACAATTTCTTTAGTTGCTCTAGACTTGTCAAACTGGGGATCATCACTTATTTTTTTATTAACTTTATAATACATCTTGTAAGTCATGTAATGTTTAAGAACATCTAAAATGAACTCTTCTTCAATAGCTTGCCTCATTGAATAATTATGGAAAGCCTTATATTTAACTTCATTTCCAGCTTCTATTGCATAAGGGGTTCCAAATATCCTTAAGGTAGTTGGTTTTGGTGTAGCTGTAAATGCAAAAAAACTTAAATTGGAAGTGTTAGTAATTTTACTTAATTCTGTATTAATCATATCTTCAGCATCACTCTCTTCACTTTCTTCTTTTATAGCTTCGTCCTCTGCCTCTTCTAAAGATAGAGATGCTTTAAGACTTGTCATAGATGTTCCTGAAGTTGAAGAGTGTGCTTCATCAATTATAATTGCATACCGCTTATCATTTGAGCTCTCTAGCTTTTCTAACACAAAAGGGAATTTCTGAATTGTACTAATTATAATTGGAGTACCTTTTTCTATTTCATCAGCTAGTTGAGTAGATCCTTGTTGTATTTTTGCAACCATACCTATCTTATGTTCCATCTGATAGATTGCATCTTGTAATTGTCTATCAAGTATTCTTCTGTCTGTTACTACAATTACGCCATTAAAGATTATTTCATTGTTTTTATCATGTAGAGAAGCTAATCTATGAGCTAACCATGTTATTGAAAAAGTTTTACCAGATCCGGCTGAATGTTGGATAAGATATTTATTGCCTGCTCTGTTTTCTTTTGCATGAGATATTACTTTTCTAACTGAATCTAATTGGTGGTATCTTGGGAAAATAACTGTTTCAGATTTTCTTTTAGCTCCTGATGGTAATAGTCTTTCTTTTTTTTCTATGAAAATAAACTTATGAATTATCTCAAGTAGTGAATCTTTTTTTAAGACTTCTTCCCATAAGTAATGAGTTTTTAATTTGTTTTCTATTATAGGGTTTCCAGCTCCTCCGTTGTTTCCTTTATTGAAAGGAAGGAAGAACGTTGATTTACCACTAAGTCTTGTTGCCATATATACTTCACCAGTATCAACTGCAAAGTTAACTAGGGAGCGTTGCTTAAACGCAAAGATTTGTTCTTTGTTACTTCTGTCATTCTTATACTGTCTAATAGCATCTTTACATGTCTGTCCGGTAAAGGAGTTTTTTAACTCCATTGTAACAATAGGAATCCCATTTAAAAAGACAACTAAATCAATCCTATCTGCTTTGCTAGCGTCATATACTAATTCTTCTGTTACAGAAATTATGTTTTGCCTATAAAGGAGCATCTGTTCTGGATTTAAGTCTGTCGGAGGCTTAAAGTATGCAAGGTTTAGTTTAACTCCATAATCTTTAATACCTTTTTTCAGAACATAGAGTGATCCATGGTTTCTAAGTTCTCTTACAAGGTTACTTAAAACCTTTGACTGATACTCATTCCCATAAATTTCTTTAAGTCTTTTCATCGCCTTTTCTTGAGTTAGTTCAAGAAACTCAAAAAGACATTTTTTATCTAAAGCATATGTTCTATCATAGTCTTTATTAAAAGACTCTATATAACCATTATCTTGGATAAGATAGTCTTTAATTACAGTTTGGAATGCTCTTTCTTTTAAAAAGTCAGGAGTTATATTGCCTATCATACCGCCTCCTCAGGGTCTATTATTTCCCAATCTCTTAAATCTATTTTACCTGTTACAGCTTCAGAAATAAGGGATTGTTTTGCTTGCTTTAATTTATCAA
>CAZHNE010000200.1:0-3098 GCA_964533775.1 uncultured Spirochaetaceae bacterium
GAAAAGTTAATGAATTCTATTCAGCAATAGTAAAGTATTCATAAATATCTTTTCTAACTGGGGTCTCTAGCTTATAGTTGATCTCAAAAGCATTTTCTCCATCAATTAATATAGGATGAGCATCTCCAATAGGAGTTGCTTCTCCAAGAAAATAGAAATCTTTTGAGTTTTTAGTGTTTTTGTTTTTTCTAACAAATAAATAAATCTTTGTATTATTTTTTTTTGAGTTATAAATATATTGCCAGTCTTTAGATCCGATTTTTCGGGTTTTCTTTGATATGGCAATAATATTATTTTCTGAAATAAATCGATCGTGATATCCAATAGCTTCTTCATCTTTTTCATAATTTATAAACACAGGGAATGTATTAGTCTTTTTATCATACTTGTATCCATTCATAACAGCAGATTGGTCTTTATCCCAATTGAGCCCTTTGCACACTTCCTCATAAGAATATTGCTCAAAAAGAGACAAGTTAGTGGTTTTATACCTTTGTGAATATTTTTCTTTATGTTGATTGGTGGCGTATTCAATTATTTCTTCAGCACATTTTAAAAATGTAGGGTTTTCTAAATAGGCCTTTAAATTTTGAGAAGGTGTTATATAATCATTTGAACTCTCTGCTAATATACTAACTTTATACTTGTGTTGAGAGTTCTTTGTTTTAGCGATTGTATTATATTGATTCGCGAGTACTTTATAGGCAGTTTCAAAAGATTGTGTTTTATACTCTATTTTAGGTTCAGATGCTAAATTTTCATTGTAATTAAGCAAATTTTTTAGTAATGAAATCGATTGATAGTGTTTTCCTTTTCCGACCTTTTTAGATATAAAGTTTAATGCAATTAGCTCATTCTCACCCAATTTGTATGGAGTTTTCTCTTTTTCACATTCTTTAACTAGTTGGTAGTAAGAATCATAATGCTCGATTACTGCATCTAATGAAATTTCAGCATTTTTCTCAAACTCATTGAAAGTAGGAATACGTGCTAATTCTGTTTTTAGCAACTTATATGCATCTTTGATACTTCTTTTGCCACCAATTGTACTGTCATCAATAGCTTTATATATTTGATGTTTAGAAATTTGATCAAATTCGATGGTCGAGCATCCTGCTAAAAAGGCTGATCCATCACTTATGGTTTTTCTTATAATTTCTTTGTTAAAAGTCTTGTCGGAGGCAAGAGCCATAGGAATATAATAATTATTTTTATAATTACCAATAAAATCAAGAACGACTACAAATTCTTTATCAGGATACTTTCTTAAACCTCTTCCTAACTGTTGAACAAATATTACAGCCGATTGGGTGGGCCTAAGCATTACTATTTGATTTGCAGAGGGGATATCTACTCCCTCATTAAAAATATCTACTGTAAATATATAATCAAGGGCATTTTCATCTCTTTCATCTTGTTCTAGTCTCTCTATTGCTTCTTCCCTTTCTTCTTGAGAATTCATGCCTGAAAGAGCGATAGTTTTATATCCTTTTTGATTAAATTTATTAGATAATTCTATAGCAACTTCAACTCTATTACAAAACACTAAGCCTTTAACTCTGTCTCCACTAAAGCCATAGAAATCAATTTTTTCTATTATGTTTTTAACTCTTTCATCAGAGGCCAAATGGTTTATTGTTAATGTTATGTCTTTGTCGAGAATCTCATCGTCAATTTCTATTTCAGATATTCCAAAATAATGGAATGGACATAGTAAATCACTATCCATAGCTTGTTGCAAGTTTACTTTAAGTGCAATATTGTTATCAAAATATTCAAGGACATTCTGAGCGTCTGTTCTTGTCGGAGTAGCTGTCATTCCAAAAAGGAACTTTGGTTTAAAATAGTTTATAATATTCTGGTAGGTTGAAGCGGCAGATCTATGAGCTTCATCAATTATTATATAGTCAAACTCACTTGGTGAGAATTGGGAATAAATATGCTCTTTTCCCATCATGGTCATTGTTGAAAACAAATAGTTGCAATCAAGATCTTTGTGCTTGCCTGATAAAAACCCTGTTTTTATTTCGGGCCCAAGAACTGTTTTAAAGCTTTTTTCTGCTTGTATCAAGAGTTGTTCTCTATGAGCTAAAAATAGTAGCTTTTCAGGTTTTGCAGCTTGCACGTCAAAAGCTGAAAGGTAGGTTTTTCCAGTACCAGTTGCTGAAACTAATATTGCTTTTTCTTCCCCTTTTTCTCTTAAAGCTTTTAAAGCTTCAACCGCTTTCTTTTGCATAGAGTTAGGTTCTAGAGTCAATGTTTTAATGTTGAAAGATTTAACACTTTTTCTTAATTCTTTTGTTTTGTTGTAAACATCCTTATATTCGGCTAACCAAGAGTGGGAGAGTTCTATTGAATTTTTCCAAAGGGTTTTAAACTCATTATCAATGTTTTTTAATAAAGCACCGTTTTCTTCTCCAGATATTTTTAGATTCCACTCTTTGTTTGAAAGAAGTGCTTGTTGAGTTAAATTAGAACTTCCTACAAATATTGATTTATATTTATCATGTTCAAATAAGTATCCTTTTACATGAAAAGGTTCTTTTTCATATATTCTCACTTCTAGGTTTGAAAAGTCTTTTAATCTCTCTAAAGCTTTAGGTTCTGAAAAGTTTAAATAGTTAGAGGTTATTATTTTTCCTTTGATATTTTTTTCTTCAAGCTCTTTTAGAGTTTCTAATAATACATTGATTCCACTATAAGTTATAAAAGCGACAGAGAAACTGAACTCTCTACAGGTATTAAGCTCACTCTTTAGTTGAGTTAATACTTTTAGTCCTTTTTTATGATTATTAATAACAAGTTGTGGAGAAAACCCCACCTTAGCATCTGTATTAGCATCTAAAAGACCATATTTTGTTGCTTTTAATAAAATGTTAGAATTATAGTTCATTGATAGCAGCTTATCATGTAGTGTTTCACAAGTAAAGATCTTAAATTTTGCTTTTAAACATGCTTTGTATAATCTAAAACAAAGTAGTCTTCAATTTCAATCTAACTTTTTTAGTTATAGAAATACAAGGAATTTAAAAGATATTCACTGTCATACTTTTGAGCTAATTTAAATAAATAATTCTTAGATGAAGTGATAGTTTTAT
>CAZHNE010000201.1:0-3089 GCA_964533775.1 uncultured Spirochaetaceae bacterium
CAAGTCCACCAGCGTTATTAATTAAAACATCTAAGTGATCATATTTAGCCTTAATTTTAACAAAAGCTTCTTTTATTTCAGCTTCTTTAGTTACGTCAAAATGAAAATATTCACACTTTACACCTAACTCTTTCAACTGCTTTTGAGCCTTAAGGGCTTGTTCATCATCAATACCGTTAATAATAACAGTATAGCCATTTTGGCCAAATAATTTAGCACAAGCTAAACCCATTCCATCTGTCGCACCTGTAATTAATGCAATTTTTTCCATAATATACTCCTTCATGTTATGTTAAAGTTCATAAATATAAACTAAGTTTATACAACAAGTTAAAAAAATATGCTTTTTTTGGCTAAAAGTGTAAATATAGCAAGAAATAGCATTTAAAGTTTATATATGTAAACTAAGTTTATATAAATACCATAACATGTGAGTTTTTAAGTGTCAAGATTTTATTCTTGCTTAAGACATTTTAATTAATAAAAAGAGATTTAGTATTTTATTCTTTAAATGATAAAATTAAAGAAAGAGGCTTTTTAAAAATAAATAGTTGTTATTTTAATGAATATGTACGTTTTTATTAGAAGACTAAAGTGAAACTGTGTCTAATTAATAAAAGTATCGTCTTCAAAATATGGTGATGTAAAACCAAAAGCTTTAGAAATTTGTTTACCGCATTTAATTAAATCCTTGGTTATAGCATCATAATCTTTAGAAGAGCTGACAATATCAGAAAGAGAAATAGCCGCTATAACATCTCCGTTGTGATCAAAGATAGGAACACCAAAGCAAATAGTCTTGCTTTCATGTTCTTTTAAATCTATAGCGTAGCCTCTTTTTTTTGTTAAAGCTAATTCTTCAATCAACTCTGATTTTGATGTTATTGTATTTTGGGTAACTGATTTTAACTGGAGTTTATTGATAATTCTGTTTTGTGTTTTTTCATCAGAAAAAGCTAGTGCAGCCTTTCCTAAGGCAGTAGCGTGTACTTCATGCCTACTTCCTAAAGCACAAGTAGCTAAAACGGCTCCTTCTCCAACGTGTTTATGTACATAGACAATAGCATCATCTTCAAGGACTCCGACAAACCCAGTTTTCCTATACTTTTCAGCTAATGGATTAAGAAAATAAGCACATTCTTCTACTATGTTTTGCCCTTCTAAATATTTCATACCAAGGCTAAATAGTTTTAATCCAATGCAATAACGTTTATCATTAAATCTATGAGGTGTGATATACCCTAAGGTTAATAGAGTTTTTACAATTACAAAAACACTACTTTTAGGAACATCTAATTTTGTAGATAGTTCCTGAATAGTTAATCCTCTATCACTTTTCGATACTAATTGTAGTATTTCCATTGATCTTTCAACTGTTCTATTTAGAGCCATAGTGTTCCTCAGTAAAGTTTTAAAATAAGCATTATAGTTTATATTTTAAGTATTTCGTATAAATGTTTATAATAATGAAACTATATCATAATTATAAACATTATCAACTATTTATCCGTATGATAATATAAAATTATATTTTACATATCCTTTTATTTCAATATTTATTGAGAGAGGTAAGAACAAAATAGAAATTAGATTTAGTCCCCACTTAAAGGGGACTAATAAAAAGATACTATTCTTCTTTTTATATAAATGAAATGAGCAGCATTTGCAAAGGAACGACAAGGATGAGAAGTACTGTTGTCATTAACCAACTAGCATTAGCTAAATTGAGATCTAAGTCATAAATTGATGGCGGTACTAAAGCAGTAAAGCCAACAGGCATAGAAGAAAGTATTAAAATTACCTTAAGAGGTAAGCCATTATCAATTTCTTTAAAACCTAATAAATATGCCACTGTTGTAGTAACAATTGGTACCAATAAGTATTTTATTGCAGATGTAATAGAAGCTGTTTTAATATGTTGCCAGAATTTACCAAATTTCATAGCCATCCCAATTGAAGTAAGAAGCACTAAGCTTCCTAGTGGAATTACTATAGAGTTGAGTGTTGTGTAAAAGGCTGGTCTTACAACTCCAGTAATATTTAAGATAAAACCAAGAGCGATACTTGAAAGAGCAACTAAAATAAAAGGATCTAATATAATTTTCAAAAATTTATTCCCTTTAACTTCTTCTTGAACAGAAGGAGAGTAACTTTTAGCAATTGGGAACCAAAGGGTGTAGTTAATAATAGATTCAAATAATTTATACATAGGAACTAAAGCGAACGCAGTTTCGCCTAAAAATACAAAGACAATCAGCGAACCAATAGACCCAATGTTAAACATTCCTCCGCAACTAAAGAAAGCTCCAGTCTGTTTTGGGTTTAACTTTATTATCTTCGCTATTGCAAGAGCTGAAAATCCACCTGTTAATATTGCCAATACACCAAGAGCCGGAAGTAGTGCAATGCGCAAGTTATCAAAAGAAAGAATCCAAATAGCTCCTACAGTAGCAATTGGGTTAATACCAAGTAAGGCAACTTTTTGGAGTATTTTTCGCTGTTTAGCAAGAGACTTATCAGCTTTGATTTTTCCTGATAAAACAAGTCTTTGAATTATGTACCCAGTTGCTAGACCAATTGCAATAATAGAAAGAGAGAATAAAAGTTTTCCCATAAATAGCCTCAACTTTTTTTTAAATATTGTATACAAACTATTCTTAATTAAAAAAGCAAATCTGTCAAGAATAATCATATAAAACTTATTTTATACCTTGTTTTTAGAAACTAAAAGCTCCAGTTTGCTTTCAAGTAGCAACTATCTTTAAACTTGTTTAAAAGCTTTAAATCTGGCTGTTACATCTTAAATCCTTTTAAACATTTGTTATTTACAAGTTATGATATAAAAATTATGGTACCTAGAATATTAGACTTAAAAGAGAAAAGTATTATATTTTAAATAACTTTAAAATCCTCGTAATATTAAATATTGAATTCAAAACGTCGTATATTTAGTCTCTTTTTAAACAATACAATTCAAATTTAAAAACATTAACCCAATCAAGCAAAATAATATTATAAAGATTAAATTCTTACTTCTTTTTACCAATGCCAAATTAGTTTAATTTATGCAAACATAAGTTAACTAAACA
>CAZHNE010000202.1:0-3052 GCA_964533775.1 uncultured Spirochaetaceae bacterium
TTGCTCTTTTCTCATCCTTTGAAGAATCTTTACGGACTATATCATTAGCATCTAATTCTTTAGGGGATATTTCATTATTGTTGTTAATATCTTTTTTTGTTTCTTTATTCCCATCTTCGTTAAAGAAGTCTATATTGTTACCATTTCTCTTTTCTTCGATAACAGCCTTTAGTCTTATTCTTCTTTTTTCAACGCCGTAGTAGATAATTGGAATGATAAAGAGTGAAATAATTGTTGATGTTATTAATCCACCTGCAATTGATTGGCCAAGAGGTGCATATAACTCACTTCCTACCCCTGTTGCTATTGCCATTGGTATAACACCGAACATAGTAGATAGGGTAGTCATGAGTATAGGTCTAAGTCTTGTAGCAGAACCTGAAATAATAATACTTCTTAAGTTTTCAGTAGTATCACTTTCTCTCTTTCTTTGAGAGTTAAAGTTATCAATTAATATAATACCATTGTTAACAACTAATCCTGAGAGAGCTAAGAATCCCATTAAGCTAATTAAACTCATTGATGTTCCAAAGAATAATAAGCTTAATATAACACCTATTATACAGAAAGGAATTGTTGCCATAACAATAATTGGTTGTACAAAGTTTTCAAACTGTATAACCATAACTGTAAATACTAAGAAGATAGCTATGAGTATTGCAGTTACCATTGGGGTAATTGCATCGTTGATTAACTCAGTTATACCGGCAGCTTGGCTACGAACTCCATCAGCTAATGGGTTTTCTTTTAAGTATTTGTTCATATGAGTATTAATTGGAGCTGTATCTTCACTTACTAGTTTGGCATTAACTGTAATTTCTCTTACTCTGTCTCTTCTGTTAATTGTTGATACTGCTCTTTCAACCTTTATGTTTGATAAGGATGCAAAGCTAATTTCTTCTCCACCACCTGAAAAAATGTTAATTTTAGCTATTGAATCAGGGGTAATAGGTTCATCACTCACATCACTTTGTAATCTAATGTTATAACTTTGACCGTCGTCGTGGTGATATGTTCCAGCATCAATTCCGTTAAATAAAATTATAGAAGTTATTCCAGCTTCATAACTGTTAACACCTAAGCTATTTAAAAAATCGTGACTCATATCAAGAACAAGGGTTGAGCTGTCAAAGTCTGAGTTAAGAGAAGTTGATACAACACCTGGATCTCTTTGTATTTCCTCTTCTATTCGTTTGGCTTCACTATAAAGTAAATCTAAGTCTTCACTTATGAGGGTAAGACCATAGTCTCCACCACTTGTTGCAAAAGATATTAATCTATCAATTCCACCGTTAGATACTTTGGTGGTACAATCTACTACTTGGGAAGAAAGTATCTTTTGAATTTCTAACATTATTTGGTGAACACTTCTTTCTCTCTCATTGGCGTCATTTAAAACGACATTAATATGAGCTTCGTTAGCTGGGTGTTCTCCTAGTAGGTTTTCTCCCATTCCAGAATAAATAACTAGGGACTGTGCCTCTGGAGTAGCTTCTTTAACTAAAGCCATTGCTTCAATTGTTTTTTCTCTAGTCATATCTAAGCTATGACCTTGAGGATATTTCATGTAGATATCAAATTCTCCAGTATCAATGGAGGGAACAAAGGTAAAGCCTACAGCTGTAACAGTGAAAATTGAAAACACTAAAAACAAAATAGCTGAAAATATTATAAATTTAGGGTAATTAAGACACCAGTCTAAAGCTGTTTTATATCCTTTTCTTAGAGTGTTCATAAATCTATCAAATATTCTTTCTTTAGGAACATCTGCTACTGGTTTTAATATCTTATCCATTAAAAACGTTACAACAGCTATAGCAACAAGGAGGGAGGAGGTTAGTGCAAATATTAAAACAATTGATGTATCAAACAGTATTGAGCCTATTAGTCCTTGTAAAAAGACTAGTGGTAAGTAAACAACTACTGAAGTCATTACAGAAGCAAAAATGGAGGGACCTACTCCATCTGCAGCAAGTAATATGTTTTCTTGAAGAGGCCGGTTTCTCTGGTAGTAGTATTGATAAACCTGTTCAATCATAACAATAGATCCGTCCACTATCATACCCAAAGCAACAACTAGTCCTGTAATAGATAATACGTTTAAGCTAATGTTAAAGAGCCTCATTTCAATTAACGTAATAAGAATTGAAATAGGGATAGAAAGACCAATTATTATAGTTGCTCTTGCATCTCCTAAGAAGATTAAGATAATAAAGACAGCCATTAATAGTCCAACTAAACCAGATAAAACAACAGATTTTAGTGCCACAAGTGTGGTTTTACTATCATCCGATACTACATTAAAGGTAATCGCATTGCCTTTTCTTAGTCTTTCTTCTTCTAAAATAGTATTAAGTTCTTTTGAAATATCAACAACGTTACCATCTAATCTTTTTGATATTTGAACAACTAAAAGAGAGTCTTCCAAGCTGTCTACATAATAGTCAGTATGTGCTTGTGTTAAAGTAACGTCAGCTACATCTCCAACTTTAATTATTACATTGTCATACATTCCAACAGGAAGGGACTTTATATCAGAAAGGGTTTGAAAGTTCCCCTCATATCTAACATCAATTGTTTTCCCTTGATATTCACCTTCTCCAATTGGAAGTTTTACGTTCCCAGCTTGTAGTACTTGATAAACGGTTGCAACACTAATACCTTTAGCAGCTAAATCATCAAGTCTTAAATTAACATTAACTTCTAGTTTTTTACCGTTTAAAATAGTAACTTTTGAAACACCTTGTATGTGGCTAACTATGGGACGGAGTTCATTTTCAACATAAGATGTTAGTTGAGCAATGTCTTGTCCGCCTTCTACTGTAAAGCTAATTACTGGGAGCATGCTTGCTCCACCTACAAATACGCTAGGTTCTCCCTGAATGCTAGAGGGTAACTCTTTAACTAATTGCGATATTCTATATCTTATTTCTGGAAGTTGTTCATAAGGATCTGCTCCATCAACAAAGTTTATTGTAATCATGGAGTAAGAGTTACTTGATTGGCTACTCATGCTTTTGTAGTTAGGAAGAGTTACAAAGTTATCTTCTAA
>CAZHNE010000203.1:0-3043 GCA_964533775.1 uncultured Spirochaetaceae bacterium
TTTAGTAGGATAAATTTTTCAAAGCTAAAACAGCTTAAACCTATGTAAAAAGCTAAAAAACAAGAATAATTCTAATAGAAAAGAAAGAAGTTTTTAAATGGGGAAGTTTTTATGCGATCATTATATGAATTTGGTAGCTGGAGTGCAGTTAATAAAAGTAAAGAAAAGGCACTTGATAATTCATATCGTGGAAATCTTCATGGAGGTGCTATTAATATTTATAAATCATCAAAAGAGCATCCTTATTTAAGTGAAGGAGATCCTGATTTAGCAAATATTGCACATAATGTAACTGATATTGATTATGGTGATTCACAATATTTTAAACTCTTTTCAATGTATGCATTAAGATATAACCAAAAAAAACTATCGTTTTGGGCTCCAGATAAAAGGGTGAGAAGCTTTGGGGATACTGCTGTAATAATACATGATTTTGAAAGTTTTATTAGTCGAATATCAACTTGTTTTTTGCTAAATACGGAGAAAAAAAATTTGTTTTTTTTAGATGAGGTGAATTATTATGGATATGAAAAAACACAAAAAGTAAAACCTTTGTTTAGTAAAAAGCAAGGTTATGAATATCAAAACGAATTAAGAATTGCAATTGGGTTGTTTGAAAAAAATAAATATTCAATGGAAAGTAAAAATGCAAGGTCAATAGTTATGTCAACAACACCTTTACTGCTTAACATAGGAGATATTAGAGATATTGCCATTAAAATACCTATTAGAGACTTCATTAAACTTAGAATTCCTAAAGATATTAAACTGAATTTTCCATTATCTTATGGTAACAAACTTTGTTTGCTAGACAAAACAGTATTTGAAACTAGAATCGTATTAAAACATTTTAAAAGCCCTGTTGTTAAATCGAGTTTTACGGTTTGGTAAAAACCGTCAAATGGGTTGTAAGTTTTAATTAGATTTGTGTGGTAATAGTACCATATTTTTAGCTTTTTTTCAGTTATAAACTTTTAAGTGCTAGCTATAATATGTTTTAAGCTGTTTGCCCCATTATATGATTTCAGTAACAAAATTGAAAAATCCATGCATTTACTTACTAAACTACTACTCAATTCTATTGCATGGCGCATTTGTAACTAAACTTTAATACTATTAACTAAATCCATTTATTTTAACTGTTTTAGCTTTTCTAGCTTGAAAATGGCTCTTTTAAAGAGAAATTAATCTACAACTTACTTTAAGCGAGCAATTATTTGTTTTTTACCTTTCTGAATCAACAATTATTTCTTCAGTTTGTCTCAATACAGCTCAACATAAAAATCTTCTGGTGCAAAAAAGAGAATAAGCATAGGTATTTCAATCTGCATTGATGAACCATACACATTTACCAAAATTTCGGAATCTTCATCATTGAGAAGTATAGTGTTGCCATCATGAACCATTCTGGCATCCTTTATATCTTTTAAGTCACCGGATAGGTCAATTAGTAATGTAAACATTGAACCCGACAACAATGCGGCTGCCATTTCATCTATCTCCCTGTCAACTTGCAAAGATGGAATGAGAATAGAGTAGTATGAGTCTGTTTTTAAAGGTAAAAAATATTTTTCTTCATCACTTGCCTTTATTGAATCCATATTTCCAACCATGCGTATTTCAAATCCTTTGTGAAATGTTGTATCAATACTTGCTACTTCAAAGGATAGATCTTCATATACAGGAATTATAGAGTCTGCTTCATGTAATATTTCATTTAGATCTATTTTTTCATCTGAGAATTCATTAATCATCTCAAATAAAGCGGATTGAATTGTATACCTTATAGAAATATCTACTTCACCATCACGAATTGATATGGATTGAAAAAAATCTAAGCACCCTGTAAATAGTAATGGAATAAGTAATATAATTACGACTTTTAATTTCTTCACGTTTCCCTCCATTAAAGCAATAAAACTGTTAATATTGAATTGTGGAGGGGTGAAAAACTACCCTCCTTATTAAAAGGATAGTTTTCAAAATTTCTAAAGTCAAGTTAAAATAGACAAGGATCAAAAACTTGTAGAAACAGTGAATCATTATATAAAGGAACTAAAATACAATCCTTATGCAATAATAAAAGCTCTAGCTAAAAAACTGTCAAAATAGTATAACAACTTATGAAAAAATTTCATTTAATTACATAAACTATGGATATGTAGAATTGGTTTTCCCTACAAGACTAAATGCACAAAACTAAGCGCTTAAAGCTTAATAAGGGACCAAGGAACAAATCTAAAGCTTATGCGCTAAGTCATATTGTAAGTCAAAAAAAAGAATAGAGCGAAGCATATAAACCTGAAGTAATACCTGGGCCAAATCTATTGAAATAGTTAGAAAACAGTAAAAATATTTCAATAGAACCCTCACAATGAAGGTGGTAGAAAAAAGATAAAAAAGTTGTTAGTGGTAAATAATTGTGGTATACTAATATAGATGGAACCTAATAAAATTTATGCACATTTAAACGATAATGGAGATTTAGAAGAACTAAAAACACACTTAGATGAAGTTGCTAATTTATGCGCTAACTTCGCTAAGTGTTTTGATTCTAAAGAGTTAGGCTTTTTAATAGGAAGTCTCCATGATTTAGGAAAATGTACAATTGGTTTTCAAAAAAGGTTGTTATGCAATGGGCCTAAGGTTGATCATTCCACTCATGGTGCAAAGCAGCTGATGGGTACATTTCTAATAGGTTCTTATTGTATTGCAGGACATCATTCTGGAATTCCTGATGGAGGAAGTGATAGTGATTGCATTGGACACGGCACATTACAATCCAGATTAAAAAAGCCATTAGAGAAATTAATTAATAATGAATTTATTAGTACATTAAAAGGTTTTCCTAAAACAATCCCAACATTAACAGAAATATTAAATAGTGGGTGTATGGCCTCAATGTATACTAGAATGCTTTACTCATGTCTTGTTGATGCTGATTTTTTAGCCACAGAATCATTTATGATGCCCAATAACAAAAGGCTCATATATTGTAATTATTCTTTTAATCCTCTGTTAGGTTTGTTAAACAAACATTTAA
>CAZHNE010000204.1:0-3036 GCA_964533775.1 uncultured Spirochaetaceae bacterium
CATTTAAAGTAGATAATTGCACTTGTGCAATATCTACAATAAGAAACTGGAAAAATGGTATTATAGAAACTTTAGTAGGTTTAAAGATACCATTAAAGTTATTTGTGAAAATTTAAATTTGTTATTAAACCATGATGTTTCACATTAGAGTTTCATTAATCATTAGGGATACATTGAAAAAGGTGAATATTTTTTTAATCGTAAAATGGGTTATCTACAGCTTTTTTTAATAGAGATATATTAGGGTGCAAAGTCATTAATTCATCTTGTGTGAAAAATTTATCTCCAACTTTAAATTTAGTAAAAGTTACTGCGACTGTTGCTGGACCATTAGGCCCTGGATTATATGTATCTGCAATTAGTTCTATTATATAAGGTGTTGAAGTGTCATTTTTTTTGATAGTAACCGTAAATGTCATATTTTCAACATATCGAGTGTTGTCGCGCCTAGGAGGCTCTCCTGGGTAAGGATGATCTACATATTGAGTTCCATCGTAAAAAAGTGAAGCAGGAGGGATGTTAGTATTAGCTATGTGTGCACCTCTATCAAAGTTTGAATATGCATATTGGTAACTTCTTTCAATCTCAGGGTATGAGTGGGTAATTCCCACAGTTGATGCAGGGAAGTTCTCTTGATGATAGGTTTCACTTATTTCAATTATATCACCATACACGCTAAGACCAAAGTTAACGTAGTCCAAGTCACTATCAAGGGTGACTTCTGGTCCTAATACATCAGGCCAAGGGTTCAAATTAATACTAATTTGTTCACAAGATATTAGAATACTTAATAACACTAACAATAAAAAATAAAATACTGATTTCACTCTCATTCTAAGCTCCTTTGTTTATCCAATAGTTGGTTTCGTAGGAGTAACCTAGAATGATTATTTCACAATGGAGGTTTGATTTAATCTAGAGTGATTATGTGTACCAACTTCCTAATAATTCTAAGTAAATAATATCATAGAAAAACTGATAGCAAAAGAAGAGATTGTGGGTTATAAAGAAATTGTTATATACAAATGGTTCTCTGTTTATAAACTAGTGATTTATTACTGTTGTTTTGTAAAAGTGGAGTAAGATAAAAACTGATTAATGAATATTTAATAGCTCGAATTTTAGATTTACAACCTTTAAAAGAATATCTTTTATCGAAAGCTCACATAGCTTCTATCAAATCAAATTGACCTCTCTTTTAAAGTTGACAACTACTAACTTGTAATATTAGATTGAGAATATAAGGAGGTGGAATTTATGAAAGCAAAAGTATTAATAATGGCAATAATTCTTTCAGTTGCAAGTGTCGGTACCGTAGCAGCAGATTCCAACACAGTTACAAGGGATAACCAAAGTGTTTTTGAAATAAATCTTCTTAATTATTATGCAATACAAGACTTGGCAGATACTTCATTTAGTCGTTATACCCCTGGGGCAAGGATGGCTTTCTTTATTACCGATTGGTTTGGTTTGTCAGGAGATATCATATTACCTAATCCATTTGACTCAGGTTCTCCTGGATATGGTGTAATTCTTTCTACTGATTTCTTCTTCCGCTATCACCATAAAGTTGTTGATATCTACGCAGGCCTTGGTCCAGCTTATGATGTGGTTCTTGCTGATAGCACGGGTAAACCTTTAAAGGGTAACGTTAACTATAGTGTTAGATTAAGCTTTGATTACAATATAACTCCAGTTTTTGCACTGGGTGTTGAGGCTAATCACATTGTTCAACTTGATGGGTTAATTTCAGGAGATGTAACTTATGATGCTATGAGAGATATTTACCTTGGGATAGCTTTAAAAGTTAAAATGTAAAACTTTACCCTAAATATTGTGTTCAACAAGATTAGTTCAACGAACAATTAAAGGGAAAAGTGAAGTTGTGAGCTTAGTGAGGATTAAAATACTGTATAAAAGAATTTACAAAAGAAAAATAGAATACAGCTCTTTAAACTCATGGTACTATAGCTGTGTTCTACAATTTAAAGTTATTTAGTAAAAAGGGAGTTATATAATTAAAACAACTCCCTTTATTATTATTGTATATTAGACAAATTTATTAATTTAAAAATTCAATAATATTCTTGATAATAAGTTATGTTGTTTCAAATAGGGGGATATAATCTTTATAACCTTCTTCTTCTAAATTTTCAAAAGGAATAAACCTAAGAGACGCACCATTGATACAATATCTTAGTCCTCCAGCATCCACTGGCCCATCTTCAAAAACATGCCCTAGATGTGAATTAGCTTTTGATGACTTTACTTCTGTTCTTTCCATGTTATAAGAATTATCTTTTATATATTGAATTGAAGAATCTCGTATTGGTTTACTAAAGCTAGGCCAGCCACATCCACTATCAAACTTTTCAGTAGATAAAAACAAAGGTTCTCCTGAAACTATATCTACATATAACCCTTTTTCACAACTGTTGTTGTATACACTACTAAAGGGAGGTTCAGTCGCTCCTTTTTGAGTAACTTCATATTCAATTTTCTTTAACCTCTTTTTTAACAGAGAGTTATTTTCTTCATTGTTTTTCATTGATTTCATAATAGTCTTTTAAGTTGAATTATCAATTTATGAGCAAACCCTTTATTAGTTTTTTTCTAGCTTCTTAAAATTAAGATTTTAAGACAAAGCTTAATCTATTTAAAGAATATCATTATGTATTCTTTTTTTGTAGAGAGTTAAGAGTGACATTAAGGAGCCTTTAAAAAAGTGTAGTCAAATAAAGTAACAATTACTTATCTAAGTAATTGCTCTGCTTCAGCCATGTTTTTAATTATAGGTACTTTAAAAGGACAGCGCTCTTCACAACTTCCACATTGAATACATTCTTTTCCCGTCGCTATTAAAGCATTATAATGTGACTTAGTCATTTCTGGAACATTATTAGGATCTAGTCTGGCAATATCTAAGTACTTGTTCACAGTTGCAATGTCTATTTCCACTGGACAAGGTAAGCAATGACTGCAATATACACATTGACCTAAGAAGTCGTTTCTTAATGTACTTAGTGCTTCAGTATA
>CAZHNE010000205.1:0-3023 GCA_964533775.1 uncultured Spirochaetaceae bacterium
AATAGAGATCTTTCATCTTGGGATACTAGCAAAGTTGTGAATATGAGTTCCATGTTTATGGAAGCTCATGATTTTAATCAAAACCTTTCATCTTGGGATGTAAGTAACGTTATTTCAATGTATGGAATGTTTGAAGAAGCTAGTTCTTTTAATGGAGATATTTCATCTTGGGATGTAAGCAGTATTGAGGAAATGGATTCGATGTTTAAAAAAGCTGACAACTTTAATAGTGATATTTCAGGATGGAATGTAAGCAATGTTAGGTTAATGCAAGAAATGTTTTTTGGGGCAACAACTTTTAATCAAGATCTCTCGAACTGGAAAGTAAGTAATGTTTCACAAATGCAATGGATGTTTAGAAGAGCATCTTTCTTTAATAGTGACATTTCAGAGTGGAATGTAAGTAATGTTACGAACATGGATTCAATGTTTGAAGAAGCTTATAACTTTAATGGTGATATTTCAGACTGGGATGTAAGTAAAGTAAAAAATATGAGATCAATGTTTGAAGAAGCTTATAGCTTTGATGGAGACCTTTCAGACTGGGATGTTAGCAGTGTTACTAACATGTATTTTATGTTTAGAAGGGCACCCTTATTCAATTGTGATCTTTCAACATGGAATGTAAGTAATGTTACCAATATGGATTTAATGTTTGAAAATGCCAGTTCCTTCAATGGCGATATTTCATCATGGATCGTAAGCAATGTAGCTCGTATGAATTTAATGTTTGCAAATGCAAGTGCCTTCGATGGAGATATTTCAACATGGAATACGAGTAATGTTACTTCGATGTATGAAATGTTTTCTGGTGCTACTGCCTTTAACCAAGACCTTTCAGACTGGGATGTAAGTAATGTACAAGATATGGATAACATGTTTGAAAATGCAATAAGTTTTAATGGAAATATTTCATCTTGGAATGTAAGTAATGTTATGTTTATGAATAGCATGTTCAGTGATGCATCTTCTTTTAACCAAGATATCTCAAGTTGGATTACATCTAATGTTATTACCAAAGAATCATTTTCATCCGGAGATTGTCCACTGCTTGTTGAACATCATCCAGATGAAACTTGGGCAGATGTTGATGATCCAAGTAATAATGATAATAGAGAGTAGTAAGTATAAAGATTTGATAGTTTTATATTGACTCCCAAAGTTCAAAAAAAGTAGTCTCTTTTGATATAGTTTATCAAGGGGGACTTTTTTAAGTCTTTGGTCTGCCCCCCAAAATGATTTAAATTTCTAGCAGGTCTATAGTTTTATTAAATAGCAATGTTAGTTTATGGGCTGTTTGTTTATTTTTACTTACTCTACTAGTTTTTACTGGTTGTGAGATAGACATTGATGATCCTCTGGGACTTGAAAAGTATGAGGTGATTTTTGACACAGATGGAGGTAATTTAATAGAGAAGGAATTAGTTGCATTTGGAAAAACTGTTAGTGAACCAGAAAATCCAATAAAAGTTGGATATAGCTTTGGTGGTTGGTATTTGGATGAAGAAATGTCTGAGGGTTATAATTTTAGCAGTTTAGTAGAAGATGATCTTAAATTGTATGCTAAATGGGTACCAAAGAAGTTCACTTTACACTTCCACCCTAATGGTGGCTCCGGAGAAATGGATTCATTAACATTAGAATACAATGAAGAATTAGATTTACCTGACTATACTTTTACAAAAGCTAGTTGGAGTGATGATATTACTGATGATGCTTTTGCGGGATGGGCAACAACAAGTAATGGAAGAGTCGAGTATTCTGATGGTGCTGAGCTAGAAATGGGACCTTCAGATATAACTCTCTATGCTAAGTGGAAAATTACTCGTACTGAATTAGAAAATAGAATAAACAGGTTTGAAGATGTTAGTATAGTAGATACTTCATTAATAACAGATATGAGCGAACTGTTTGAAGATAAAAACTGGTTCAACCAAGATATCTCTGGTTGGGATACTAGTAATGTTACTGATATGAACTCAATGTTTGAGGAAGCTCTCGCATTTAATCAAGATCTTTCAGCTTGGGATACCAGTAAGGTCACTGACATGCATGAAATGTTTGATGAGGCCTTTTCTTTCAATGGTGATATTTCAAGATGGGATGTAAGTAGTGTTACTGATATGAAATTTATGTTTGACGAGGCGTACTCCTTCAATGGTGATATTTCAAAATGGGATGTAAGTAGTGTTACTGATATGTATTCAATGTTTGAAAAAGCTTATAACTTCAATGGTGATATTTCAGACTGGGTTGTTAGCAGTGTTACTGATATGGACGATATGTTTTATGATGCAACAGCATTTAACCAAGATCTAAATGATTGGGATGTGAGTAAAGTTACCACAATGTATTCAATGTTTGAAAATGCAGTAAGTTTCAATGGAGACATCTCTAATTGGAATACATCCAGTGTTATAGATATGAGTTTTATGTTCAATGAAGCAGCTTCTTTCAATCAAAATATCTCTACTTGGGATGTAATAAATGTGACTAATTCGAATAGTTTTTCATCCGGAGATTGTCCACTGCTTGTTGAATATCATCCAGATAAAACTTGGGCAGATTCTGATGATGATACTAACATAGGGTAGTTATTATAAAGATTGTAGAGTTTCAATAGACTCTCAAAGTTCTAAATAAAGTAGTCTCTTTTGATAAAGTTTGTCAAAGGAGGCTGCTTTTTTAATAAAAATGATAAATATCTTGTAATAAGGTTGAGAAGTTAACTTTAATGACAAGGGTTGATATTTGAAGGGATAAGGGTATCGACCTATATTTAAAATTTCATATATTAGCTTTAAATGACAAATAGTCTATTAGAAATATGTTGATTAAGATGATATTATTAATTTAAATTGTGAATAAAAAGAAAAGATAATAATTGTTGCCTTTGCTAAGTAGAGTAACTAGATTTATAAAGAGTGATAAAGTTATGATAAGTAGGAACACAAAATTGCTAGAAGGAATTATATGAAAAATAGAAACTATACTGGATTTTTATGGCACACCATATTTCTATC
>CAZHNE010000206.1:0-3022 GCA_964533775.1 uncultured Spirochaetaceae bacterium
AGGAGAAAATTATGAAAAAACTATTGTTTTTGCTTTTAGTGATTTCACTAAGTTTTGGTTCCATTTTTGCTAGTGGAGCAACTGAGGATGTAGCCTCTATAGGTACTGAAAAACCTATAAAAATTTCAATGTATTATTCAGATAATGCAACTCTACCATTTAAGTCAGATTGGTTGGCAATAAATGAAGTGGAAAAAGATTCAAATCTGGATATCGAGTGGGAAATAATACCGATTGCTGATTATAGCACTAAAGTTTCTTTGGCACTAAATACAGGGCAAAATGCTCCAGATGTTATTTTGTACCAAACCACAAAAGGAGAAAATGCTAACTTGGCTTTAAACGGAGCTTTAGTAGCCATTAGTGATTACTCAGATTGGACACCAAACTTTAACAAAATGGTTGAAAAGTTTGGAATGGAAGATGAACTAAAGCAATTAAATTTGAAAGATGGCAAACGCTACTACATGCCTTCTTTGACTGATGTGCCTTTTTACGATGGCGGACTAATTCTTAGAGAAGATTTGTTAGAGAAATATGGTTTAGATACCCCAAAAACCTTTGATGACTTATATAATGTTTTAAAGGTATTTAAAAAATATAACCCTTCTTCCTATCCATTGACAATTTTAGCTGGTCCACGAGTTCTTTATAGGATGACAATGCCTTCATTTGGTGTTTCTGTAGGAAAAAATAGTTCAAGCGGAACAAACACATTAAGCTGGGATTACACTAATAAGAAATATTTCGAAGGTGCTATAAGCCCTGAATATAAAGAGTATGTTACTTATTTCCACAAGTTATATAAAGAAGGTCTTTTAGACCCAGAAATGGCAGAACCTATTGATGGAGACAGATGGTCTCAAAAATTAGCTACAGGAAAATCAATGGCAACATATGCTTACTATGATCAAATAGGTGGATTGGAAGCCGCTTCTAATATAAAAGGCTACAAATTACAAATGTATCCTTCTCTAGAAGGCCCTGCTGGTGCTCACCACCAACCAAAAAGTAAAACTGGTTCTGGTATAATGTTCCCAATCAAAACAGCTAAAAGAGGTGATTTTGAGCAAATTGTTAGAGCTGTCGATAATATGTTCTTCTCAGAAAAAAACTCTAAAATTTTATGCTTAGGCATAGAAGGTGTTACTTACACAACTAATACTGATGGTTCAATTACATTTACAGATGAAATTAGAAATGCTAAAGAAGGTGTTTATAAATATTTACAAATTAAATATGGTTGTGGTAGTGATGTAACTCAAATGATTTGGATTAATCAAAGAGAAATGACCAAGTACGACGCTAACTACTCTGCAATTAACAAAGCTGTTGAAGATATGGGAGATGTAATTCAATATATCCCACCTACTCCAAACTTTGATGATATGCAAAGTGAAGAAGCAGGTATGTACCAAACTCCATTAGCTGACACTTTTGAAAGATGGAATGATGCATTCTTAACTGGTACAAAAGATATTAATAAAGACTGGGCTGAGTATGTTTCTACTATGAAGAAATTAGGAATTGAAAAATTCTGTAATTTATACAACAAAAATTTATAATATCGTATTCTAGCAAACTTAGTGCTCTGTAAAACAGAGCACTATATTTAATTTAAATTATAGGAAAAACTAAAAATGAAAAAGCTAAGAAAAGTTAAAACACATCAATACTGGCAACTCTATGCAATGATGGTCCTACCCTTGTTGTACTTTGTTATATTTAAATATGTTCCGATGTTTGGTAATATTCTTGCTTTTAGACGCTATAGGCCAGGAATGGGTCCTTTCGGAACAGAATGGGTTGGCTTAAGATATTTTAAACTATTTTTTAAAGATGCTGCTTTTTGGAACGCTTTTAAAAATACTATAGTACTAAGTTTGCTAAATTTAGTAATTAACTTTCCTATACCTATTATTTTTGCACTACTTTTAAATGAAGTAAGAAACAGATATTTTAAAAAGTTTGTTCAAACAGTTTCCTACATGCCCCGCTTTATTTCAACTGTAGTTGTTATAGCAATTGTAAGTGAATTATTATCTCCAAGTACTGGAATACTAAATGTAGTTAGAGGTAAAATGGGATTAGATGCTATATACTATATGAATGATCCCAAGTACTTTAGAACTATATATGTCCTTCTTGATACATGGCAATATACAGGTTGGACTGCAATAATTTACTTAGCGTCAATTACATCAATTTCCGCAGACATGTATGAAGCTGCTACAATTGATGGAGCAACTAGAATACAACAAATATTTTATGTAACAATTCCAAGCATTCTTCCAACTATAATGGTAATGTTAATTTTAAATATCGGCAGATTACTTTCTTTAGGCTTTGAGAAAATATTACTTTTATATACACCTACAAACAGCCAAGTTAGTGATATTTTGGATACATTAGTTTATAGAACAGGTCTTGCGAACCAAAACTATTCATACGCAACTGCTATTGGTCTATTTACTGGAATAGTAGGAGTAGTTTTAGTAACTTCTAGTAATAATTTAAGCAGAAAATTGACTGGACAAAGCATTTATTAGGAGATTGTTGATGAAAACTTATAAAACTAAAAGCTCTTTATTTTTTGACTTTATAGTAAATATTTTTATGGTTTTTACTGTAATAAGCTGCCTAATTCCATTTATTTACATACTTGCGCTCTCCTTATCTTCCCCTGAAGCTATAATTAATAATGAAGTTTTTTTCATACCCAAAGGCTTTAATGTAGAGTCATATAAATCAATTTTTACTTATCCAAATTTTTTTACTGCTTATAAAAACACACTTATCTACACTACTTTTGGAACTTTAATATCTTTATTTTTAACTGTTTTATTTGCTTATCCTTTAAGTAAAACATTTTTAAAAGGAAATAAGGTATTTATGAAAATGGTGATTTTTTCGATGTTTTTTACTGGTGGTTTAATACCAAACTATCTTTTAATATCCTATCTTCAATTATCAAATACTAGATGGGCGATGTTAATACCTTTTGCAATAAACCCTTTCAATT
>CAZHNE010000207.1:0-3020 GCA_964533775.1 uncultured Spirochaetaceae bacterium
AAAAAAGATAATAAAAATACTTTTTAAAAGATTTTTAAATATATTCATCTATCACACCATAAAAATTATATCACAAATTGATTTATTCTTATATTTAGTTGCTATAAACTGTATAAATGTGTTAATATATTCTTATAAGAGAGGATAGGTTATGAGAAAACTTCTAGTGTTTATTGTCACTTTTATTTTAACGCCTCAAGTTATACTTGGAGCTTCTAATTGTTCGCTAGAAAGACAAGTTGAACTAGATAAAAATGCTGGTTTAATTAAAGTGTCTTACAAAGAAGAAAAAGAGTTGTTAGATTCTAGTGAATATGTAGTTCCTGAAACAGTAATAGATGAAGAAAATTTTGAGGTTTGGTATAACTATTTTTCAATTGATTTTATAAACATTACAAGTGATTATTATGTTATTTTAGAAAATAACGTAAACGATGAAAAAATAACAATTAATTATAATGACCTAGATTCAAATGGAAAATACTCTTATGACTGGAAAGATTTGAGTAAAGTAACTACATTTACTGCTAAAGTGTATACCTCAGAAAATGTTGAATGTAGTGATGAGGTTGTGAGAACTCTATACTTAACTGTTCCCAAATATAACATATACCACGCAATGGATGTATGTGAAGAATATAAAGAAGAAAGCATATGTGCGAAATACATAACTTATGAAAACTTTAATGTTGCGGCTTTTGATAAAAAAATGGAAGCTATTATAAATGATAGTTTAGAAGAAACTAAAAAAGAAGAGAAAGCCACTAATAAAGTGTTCGAGTTTTTAAAACAAAACAAAACAATTATTAGCATTTCTACAGGCGTGTTAATTATTGGGGTTGCCTTTGTAGTAGTGATACTAAAAAGGAGGAACATCGAATGATAAAAACAATTATTAAATCTTTTGTTGTAACTTTAGTTTTAAGTTTTGTTTTTGCAATAAACGTTGAAGCTGTTGAATTCAAAATGGGTGATTCAGTTCAAATAAGTGGAGATAGGGATTATAGTATTCCTACTAATATAAAAGTAACTAATTCTAATTCATTGCCTTATTATTCATATGATGCAACAATTGGGGGTAAAACGGTTACAGCTTATTGTGTGGACCCAAATTCTACCGCAGTTTTAAGTACTAAAGTAATTCACACCTTTGGTCCGGAAACAGTAATTAACTCTACAACTATATTTAATCAAGGCTTAACAGCTATTTTGGATGCTGGTTATCACAAAAACAATACTGGTTCATCGTTTAAAATCGGTGGTTCTACCGTTGCAATTAGTGGAACTGATTTTTATACTGCAACAAGTATTGCTTTAAGAGCATATATAATCGGTTTTTGGAATCAAGGAAAAAACAACACTGTAAGCTATACTGATTTACCAACAGCTCATGCTAATGCAGCTGTTGATTGGACAGCATCAACAGAATTAAAAACAAGTATAAAAACAGCTTTAGCACAATATAATAAACTTAGTTTATTACCTGACAAACCTTGGTATCAAAACCCACCAAATTATAGATTTGATCCAACACCTAACACAAACGGTGAAAGAACTTATAAAGTTGCTCAAGCTTTATATTATTTAGGTTTGGAAGAAGCAGCGAACTTTAAAAATGGTTTAGTTAAAAAAGCTACTATAAAGGATTCTGTTTTAGACACTTCAAAAAGAACGAACAGTTATAATAGAGTTATTAATAGAACCATTACACTAAATCCGAGTGACTTCTCAACTGGTGGAAAAATTACTAAAGCATCAGTTAAGTTTGATTATAATAAAAATGTTTTATATGGAAATTTTAAAGTAAATGGTAAAGTTGTTAATAGCTTAGATGAAATTTTAGTGAACCATAACTTAAGTGATAACAAAGACATAACGATTAGCTTTGACGCTTACACAAAAGAAGAAAAGTGTGCACCTTTAACTTATCAACTAACTTATTTATATACAGACGTTTCTCTTAAATCGCCTGGTGCAATAGTTGATGCGGCTGAACCAATTGTTTCTAGCGAGGGTAGAACTTCGCAGCGATTCCTTTTTTCTATTCCGAATAATCCAATAACTACAACTAAAAAAGACAGCGTTAGTTTGTGTGGAGCTACTTGCGAAACAACCATAACTACTCCAAAAGAGTGTAGTGAGGTAGATCAAACTGGGAAAGAAAAGTGGATTGACTCTTCAATAACCACATCGGATAATGTGATTTCTTGTGTTGTTAATAGTTATGATGAAGCTGGTAATACATATAAAGCTAATAGTTGTAACTTCACAAACAACGTTGCATCTAGCCCTTATTGCGATGTTTATTGTAAGGAAGATTATTTACCAATAAGTTTAGCTGGAGTTCAAACAGTTAATAGTGGAAGATATTTTAGGGTTGGTGCTCAAATAACAGCAACCAAAACTTGTTATACTACAGAAATAAATAATTCCAAATATTTATCTGATGTTAAAAATGCAGAAGATAAGATGGTTAATGCATATAATGAATTACTTAAATATCAAACTCTATTAAAAAATGTTAACTCAGCATCTAAAGGAACTTATTTAACATATGATGCGATTAAATGCCCTTCACCAATTACTTGTCAGCCTTGCCAAGAAAAAAGGGATTGCAATATAATTGAGGATGCTCCAGATAGACAAAGTTGTTTTGCATTTAATGCCGCTGTAGATAAATGTAATGAAAAGTTATCTACTTGTTTAGTAAATAAGGCAAATAGAGATAGTGAGATAGCTGCTTGTCAAGCATTTAAATCAACGCCGTCTAATTTTCCTAGTTGTGTTTCATATACAGCAACAGCTAGTTACTACACTTATAGATTAGTTAACAACACTTATGTTAGAAGTGCTAATTTATCATATGCATCATATTCAACTGATGGGGGGTATTCAAATACAATTACAGATTATAAAGGAAGCGCTGCAAACAAAGTTTGTAGAAGCGGAACAATCGCTACACTTAAAGCAAATTTAGAAAGCCAAGTAAGAAGAACTCAGAATATATTAAATAATACTAT
>CAZHNE010000208.1:0-3005 GCA_964533775.1 uncultured Spirochaetaceae bacterium
GGAAGTTAGTTAAGAATGAATAGGCCTTTTAACCCACAAAAGGTTTAGAAGAGCCAAAAAAGTTCACAATTCTTTGCTTAAGAAACTTACGCGTCTGATACAATCTTATCTTCTTTTAAACATTTTAATTCTAAATACTTATTCAAACTTTACTTGTTGTTTAAAGCCAATTGCTGAAAACTAGGACCACCACCAATACAAAACACCTTCCATCATCAAAAAAGTTTTCTAAAAACAGGCCCTAACATTATTTTTAGATATAATCTTAAGAATAATAATTACTACATTTGAAGAAAGTTTGCCTCCTAATGGAATTAGAAACGAATTGCTTATAGGGATCCTACACTCTTTCCACAACTAAACTCTTAAGCTTTTAAATTAATTCCAAAAGAACTCAAAACTGCATTTACAGTTTTATCGGCTTCCTAAAGCAAAATTAGGGAATAGTATTAACATAGAAATAATCATTAACCTTTTTAAATTTAACACTAGAATTCTTCTTCGATTATTTATTACTTGCCAAACAGTAGCTATTGATGCTCTCATCACTTTATCAACATCTTTGACTGTTGGATTAACATCCATTTTATCTCCAAATTTTTTTATATTTTCTATATTAACTTGTTTTCTCAATATTGATATGCAATAATATTAATGAAAATAGCGGAATATAGTTTATAATTTAGGTTATACATCAGAACATTTTTTTATTAATCTTTTTACAAAATCAATAAAAAGAAAGTAAAAGAGTTAAATATTTAAAGAAACAATCCGAGTTAATTCATTTATGAAACGACTTTATAATCGCCATATAATTGTGGCAAATGGAGGAAATATTAGCCTTAGATTAGTGGTAGAGTACTTGCATTATCCCCCTCAGCTTTAAGTAAAAGTGCTTTTACATCTGACTTGACTACTGGAAAATCTTAGATGGATAAACCTCATATCAAATTTATCCCTTCACATTGAACCAATATGCACAAAGTAAATATATCCATTAATTTTAACAAAAATGTACATTAAAAACTTATAGTTGTATGAAATTACTTGAGAAGTCAATTAATACTAATAAAACAACAAAAACAATAAAGGAATTAAAGAACTAATAGATTCAGAATTTTAAACTATTATTGAAATTAGATAGGAGGTGTTTTTCATGACAAGAAATAGATTATTAGGGGATTATCCTGTAATTGGGATAAGGCCAATCATTGATGCAAGGCAAGGCTATTTAAAAGTTAGAGATTCTCTAGAAGATCAAACAATGAATATGGCTAAATCTGCTAAAAAATTATTTGAAGATAACTTAAAATATAGTAATGGAGAAAAAGTAAAAGTTATTATCTCCAAGACTACAATTGGTAGAGTTTCTGAAGCGGCTGCTTGCGAAGAACAATTTAGAAAAGCAGGTGTTGATATCACATTGTCTGTAACTCCTTGCTGGTGTTATGGATCAGAAACTATGGACATGAATCGAGAAACAATCAAAGCTGTTTGGGGAATGAATGCAACAGAAAGACCCGGTGCTGTTTATCTTGCTGCTGTGCTTGCTGGACATGCACAAAAAGGACTTCCTGCATTTGGAATATATGGAAAAGATGTTCAGGAAGCTGACGATACTTCAATTCCTGCCGATGTAAAGGAAAAACTACTAAGATTTGCTAAAGCTTCTATTGCTGCCAAAACAATGAAAGGAAAATCTTTTTTACAAATTGGGGCTCAATGCATGGGAATAGCAGGGTCCTCAATTGATCCTAATTTCTTTGAAGAATACCTTGGAATGCGAGTAGAATCAATTGATGAGGTAGAAATTCTTCGTAGAATGAACGAAAAGATTTATAATAATGATGAATTTGAAAAAGCACTTACTTGGACTAGAAAATATTGTAAACAAGGTTTTAATAAAAACCCTAAGGAAATTCAGAACACAAAAGAAGAAGATGAAAAAACCTGGGAGTTTGTTGTTAAAATGACATGCATCATTAAAGATTTAATGGTAGGAAATGATAAACTTGAGGATAAATTCCAAGAAGAAAAGTTAGGACATAATGCTATTGCAGCCGGATTCCAAGGTCAAAGAGAATGGACTGATTATTACCCAAATTGTGATTTTGGAGAATCTATCTTAAATAGTTCCTTTGACTGGAACGGTAATAGAGAGCCATATATTCTCGCTACAGAAAATGATACTTTAAATGGTATTAGCATGTTGTTCCTAAACCTATTAACCAATAAACCTCAAATGTTTAGTGACGTTAGAACTTACTGGTCTCCGGAAGCTCTAAAAAAAGCTACAGGCTACGAACTTGAAGGAAAAGCAAAAGAAAATAATGGATTTATTCACCTAATTAATTCGGGGGCAACTTGCCTTGATGCCACCGGGGTCTGTAAAGATCAAAAAGGGAATCATCTTATTAAACCTTGGTACGATGTAACAGAAAATGAGCAAAAACAAATTTTGGATGAAACTTCTTGGTGTGCTGCTGATAATGGATATTTTAGAGGAGGAGGATTTTCTGCAAAATTCATCACAAAGGTTCAAATGCCGGCTACGATGATGCGAATCAATATTGTTAAAGGTATAGGTCCTGTTGTACAAATAGCAGAAGGTTGGACAATCGAGCTACCAGAAGATGTATCGGAAAAACTTTGGAAAAGAACAGATTATACCTGGCCTTGCACTTGGTTTGCCCCTCGTTGTGATAGCAAAGAAGGACCTTTTAAATCTGCGTATGATGTAATGAATAACTGGGGTGCTAATCATGGAGCTATTTCTCATGGACATATTGGTGCAGATGTAATCACACTTTGCTCTATGCTAAGAATTCCTATTTGCATGCATAATGTTGAAGATAATCAAATATTTAGACCTGCTTGTTGGAATGCTTTTGGAATGGACAAAGAAGGTCAAGATTATAGAGCTTGTCAAGCTTACGGCCCTTTATATAAATAAGGCCATTCGTCATTTAGTGTGGGTCAATCGCTATCCTAGTTTTACGTAGGGT
>CAZHNE010000209.1:0-2976 GCA_964533775.1 uncultured Spirochaetaceae bacterium
TTTTTTATTCAATTTATATTCGACAGACTAATTTTATTTGTCTTTCTAAATATAAATTGATTTGGTGGCGATAGCAAAGTGGAAACACCCGTTCCCATCCCGAACACGGTCGTTAAGCACTTTCACGCCGATGGTACTACAATTATGTGGGAGAGTAGGTAACTGCCAGATCTTTTTTTCTTATTACTAAAAATATAATAAATACATAAGCTCACCTCAAGGTGAGTTTTTTTGTCTCTTTATATATTGTTATTATCTCTAGATTTACGATAGAATAGGATAAAGATATTATTGGAGTTATGATGCAAATAAAGCTAGAAAAGTTAAAAAGGTATTATGGCAATTTAAAAGCTGTAGATAATATTAGTTTAGACATTCCCGCAAACAAAGTTTATGGAATCATTGGCAGAAGTGGTGCTGGTAAATCTACGCTTGTTCGATTAATTAGTATGCTTGAAAAGCCAGATTCTGGTAAAGTTTACTATGGGGATAAAAGAGTAGACAATCTAGAAAAAACCAGTTTGCATGAGCAAAGAAGGAAAATTGGAATGATTTTCCAAAACTTTAATTTATTTTCTTCTAGAACAGCTGGAGAAAATATTGCATATCCAATGGAAATTCAAGGGTATAGTAAAGTTAAAATCAACAAAAGAGTAAAAGAAATGCTAGAGTTAGTCGACCTTCAAGGAAGAGATGACGCTCCAATAAGCACACTCTCTGGTGGACAAATGCAGAGAGTTGCAATAGCAAGAGCTCTTGCTACAGAACCAGATATACTATTTTGTGATGAAGCAACTAGTGCATTAGATCCTCAAACCACAAAAGCAATTCTTAATCTTATAAAAAGCATTCAGCGGAAGATGAGTTTAACTGTTGTTATGATTACTCATCAAATGGAAGTTGTTAGAGATGTATGTGATTTTGTTGCAGTCTTAGATGAAGGCAAAGTAGTAGAAGAAGGCAAAGTAATAGATATATTTTCTTCTCCTAAAACACGAGTGACAAAAGATTTCTTAGCTCATTTATCTCAAGATACTTCCTCTTCTGAAATAGTAAGATGGAGCGAAGGTGGGCTATATACCTTGAGATTTAAAGGTGCCCATACAGATGAGCCCGTTTTATCAAACATTACAAAAGAGATTGGTGTTGAATTTAACATAAGAGCTGGTGGAGTACAAAATGTAGATAACGTTCACATTGGTACCTTAATTTGCGATATTGCAGGCGATAAAAAACTTGTTGAAAAAGCAATTGCTAAGCTTCGAGAAAATGGCATTATAGTGGAGGAAAGTGTATGAGTCAGTTATTTACTTTAGTTAGCACATCAACTATTGAAACTTTACAAATGGTGTTTTTTTCAACATTATTCTCTCTTCTCTTAGGCTTACCATTAGGGGTCTTGTTATCTATAACTGCAAGTGAACAAGAAGGCGGAATAATTCCAATACCTTTATTAAATAATATACTTGGAAGAGTTGTAAACGTTCTTAGATCTTTTCCCTTTATAATTCTAATGATACTTCTTTTCCCCCTATCAAGATTAATACTAGGAACATCAATAGGAACAAAAGCAGCAATAGTTCCTTTAAGTATTGCTGCAGCACCTTTTGTTGCAAGAGTAATAGAATCAGCCTTAAAAGAAGTTGATCCAGGTGTTGTTCAAGCAGCTAAATCAATGGGGTCAACTAATTATCAAATTATTATAAAAGTATTAATTCCTGAAGCTCTTCCTGCTTTAGTATCTGGAATTATATTAACAATAATTAACCTAATTGGATATTCAGCTATGGCTGGAGCTATTGGTGGTGGAGGATTAGGGGATTTAGCAATTCGTTATGGCTTTCAAAGATTTAGAGGAGATGTAATGTTTGTAGCTGTAATTGTTATTTTGCTATTAGTAGAAATAGTGCAAGTTATAGGTGATAAGTTAGTCGCTCATTTAATGTCAAAAAGATAAAAACTAGACTAATAATAAATAATTATAAAGTTTTATGCATAAAGTGAATAAATATACTTGAATTATTAATTAAAACATTGTAAAGTGTCAAACATCAAAGAAAAGGAGATACATAATGCTAAATTTAGTTCAAATAATATTCACAGCTAATATGATGTCTCCTATGATGATGCCCTAAGGGGCAAAATATTTATATAAAAATCAATTACGCAATCTAAACATACATAAAATAAAAATCAAAAACCAATTTAAGGGATTATTATACCCAAATAAAAAAAAGAGGATCACATGAAAAAAACATTAATTATAATACTTATTGCATTAGTATCACTAACAAGCTTATTTGCTAGTGGAGAAAAAGAAGTTAAAGATTCAAATAAAATATCAGTAGGAGCAACACCAGAGCCACATGCAGCTATGTTAAATCTTATAAAAGAAGATTTAGAAGCTCAAGGTTACCAGTTAGAAATTATAGAGTTTACAGACTACGTAACACCTAACCAAGCTTTAGAAAGCGGAGAAATAGATGCAAACTTTTTCCAACACTTACCCTATTTAGAAACATTTAATGCAGAGCATAATACAAGCTTGGTATCAGCTGGAGGAATCCATATTGAACCAATGGCTCTATATTCTTCAAAAGTAAGTTCTATTGATAATTTAAAAAATGGAGCATCTATTGCTATTCCTAACGATCCAACTAATGAGGGAAGAGCATTATTACTATTAGAAAGTGCAGGACTTATTAAATTAAATGATAATGCTGGCTTAGAAGCAACTCCTTTTGATATAAAAGAGAATCCTAGAAAGTTTAAGTTTGAAGAACTTGAAGCTGCAACTTTACCCCGAATAATTAAGGATGTTGATGCTGCAGTAATAAACGGTAACTATGCTATACCTGCTGGCTTAATTGCAGCAAAAGATGGATTAGTTTTAGAAGGAGCAGATAGCCCTTATGTTAACGTTCTTGCAATTAAAAAAGGAAGTGAATCAAAAGCAATTGATGCCTTAGTAAAAGC
>CAZHNE010000210.1:0-2960 GCA_964533775.1 uncultured Spirochaetaceae bacterium
CCAGTGGGTGGCACGTTAGGACGGGGGTTCGAATCCCCCCACCTCCATAAAAAAAACACCGAGAACAATATTAAATTATTGACACACGGTGTTTTTTCTATTTTTATTCTAAGTTACTCATCTTTTTGTAACATAACTGTAAAGTCTAGTTCAAATGGAAGAGTATACTTTTCTTTAGCTAGAGCTCTTATCTCTTCATTTATTTCTCTATTTTCTTCTTTAGCTATTTTTAAAGCCTTATATTCAAAGTATAAATATGGAAAAGGGTTTTGCCCTTCTCTTATGTTTGCTAATTGTCTATTAAACAAACCATACTCTAAAGTTTCTAAGTCTCCAAAATTAGCAGCTATTACTGCTAAATCTAAAGTTAAACTGTCTGAATTTTCAAACATTTTTTTATCTAGTGAATATAAAAAGTCTTTAGCTTTACCTAAAAGTTTGTTATCCATCAATATTTTAGAATATTCTTCACAAATATATTTATAATACTTATTATTAGCCTGTTTTATGGCTTTTTCATACCATTGTAAAGAGGTAGGAATATCTTTTTCTAAAAAGTAAATGTAGGCAATGTTTCTAGAGATTAAACAGTTTGGTGCAGTTTCATCTAATAAAAGAAACTTTTTTAAAGCTATATCAAAATCTAACTTCTCTAAATGGATAACAGCATCTAAATATTTAGCAAATTGTGAGTTAGAATTTTTTATTTTATTATGATATGAAAGTGGCGGATATTTAAATTCTTTATTTAAGTAATCAAATTCAAAAGACTTATCCCTTAATAAATCTAAATATACCTTTTCATCTTCCCTAATATCCGAGATGTTAAAAATAAAACTACTAGGAACTTCATAATCTGAATGTAAACTGTCTAAATAAGCAAATCCTGATCCTTTATGTAAAATTTCAAAAGGTTCAATTAGAGAACTTTGTGAGAACTGTTTGTCTAAATTGTAAATATCGATATTATTCTCTTGGATTACTGACTGAACAACCTTTTTTACACCTTTATAGGCTTTATTATAATCAACATTATGAGCAATTCCCGAATCTACTTTAATGCTTCCAAAAGCTTGAGTAAAAGTGAAACTACTATTTTTTTCTAATATAGCACCATGAAGTTGGCTAGCTGCTGCACCTGATTGAGCTTCGAAATACTCACCTGAGGTTGATGGAGATAAAAATGCTTCCCAGTGTCTTCCACCAGGCTGCTCTCCCCAACAAAACATTTTTCTATACCCAAGAGAATCAGTAGAAAAATCTAAAAATCCACTACCATCCTCTTCAACTGTTACTTCATAAGGAACTTTACTATGATTGCTAGTAAAGAAGTACTCACTACTGTATGGGAAGTTTTTTGGATATGTAATATCTATACCTTCTAACTTATCTACATAAGGCAATGTTATAAAATCATACCCTCTTTGATCTTCTGGTAAAAAAGGATTTAAAAACAATGCTTTATCAGTATTAGAAAAAACTCTAGTAAAAGGTGTTTTAACTAAAGCTGTGTTAGTCCAACAATAAAGAGAAGTATCTTCATCATTTAAATTATAGACATATGCTTTAGCAAATAAGAATTTGCTGTTTTTTGGTAAATGGAAATCAATTTGCCAATAAATTTCATGCATCCTCTCAAATTCATATATTCTAAGAAATTCATTATTATTCTCATCTGTTTGTTTTGAAACAAATACATCGTCACTTGTTGTTAATGAGTGACCATATTGTCCAATATTCCATTCAATACCACCAGAAAACCAAGCATCTCTTATAGCTAGGTTGCCCATTTGTAAATTTTCATTTGCAAAGAGCAATTCTCTGTTTTCTGTTTTATCGATTAAGGAAATTAATCTAGCACCTAAACTTGGCAAAAAAGTAGCTTTAAGATTTTCATTTTCTAAAACAACAGAAGGTATATTAGATTTTTTGCATTCTCTATTATAACCATCTTGTTTTGTATATGGATATAATCTCCTTCCACATTCAAATCCCATAAGGTGTGAATATTCTTTTGGAACACCTTCTGAATTGACAACATTAAAGTTTGTGTTTGGATCACGAAATTGTGGTAAAGGATTTTCACTATTTACCAATGAAGCATTACAAGAATAATTTGATTTATAAACTTTCATATACCCCTCTTTTATTGAATTATTTTTAGTTTTGTATTTTTATTTTAAAAAATAAATTAAAATTTAACATACGTTATATTTGCAAATCACAAATAAACACCTACAAAAAAACAAATTTATCTAATTAATATATCCATTATGTTATTAAAAACTAAAAATGGAACACTTTTTTTGTATTAAAGCTATTTTATGCAAATATTTTGTCTTATCGTATAAATACAAATACCCCTTTTGCGACAAATACTAAAGGTAGTTGTAAAAAACAAAAATAAAGGAGAAAAATATGAAAAAAATATTTATTTTATTCGCTCTTGTTGTTGGTTTAACTGCACCATTATTTGCTGCTGGTCAGTCTGAAGGTAAAGAAAGTCCAAAAAAAGTTGTATACTGGTCAATGTGGAATGAAGCTGAACCTCAAGGTTTAGTTATTGCTGAAGCTGTTGAAGCTTTTACTGATGAAACAGGTATTGAAGTTGAAATCGTTTTTAATGGTCGTGAAATAAGAAAAACTTTACAACCAGCTTTAGATGCAGGTGAAACTATTGACTTATTTGAAGAAGACATTGAAAGAGTTGGAAATACTTGGGGTAACTATTTATTAAATCTTGAAGATTTTGCTAATCAAGTTTATCCATCAACAAACGGTCAACCTTTCAAAACTCAAATTAACCAAACTTTAGTTGATGTTGTTACAGAAATCGGTGGCGGTGCTATGCATGAAGTTCCTTATCAACCATCAATGTTTGTTGTAATGTATAACAAAGACTTGTTTAATAAAGCTGGAATTAAATCTTCCCCAACTACTTTAAAAGAGTTAGAAGATGC
>CAZHNE010000211.1:0-2955 GCA_964533775.1 uncultured Spirochaetaceae bacterium
TCATCAACACCCATAATGTCCATGGACATTTGGCATGCAATCATTTTCACGCCACTTAATAAAGCTTGTGAAAACATTTCTCTAAGCTGATCAACGTTTTTCTTCTTCATTCTACCCTTCATCATTTTTGGGCCCATGCCAGCAAAATTCATGCTGGATAATTTTAAACTATCCATGTCTTTTGGAAGCATAGTAGTAAACATTTTACCCATAAAGTCTTTTTTTACTTTGGTATTTGGTTTGTTTCTAATGACAGAAAGCCCCCAGAATGTGAAGAACATCGTTACATCTTTACCAGTTGCTGCAGCACCATTAGCTAACACTAGAGCTGCTAAAGCTTTATCTAAGTCATTAGAGAAAACAATTAATGAAGCTCCGTTTTTAGATTTTGTTTCTTTCATCATGCTTTTATCTCCTTTTATGATAACAGCCTCAATAATGCCTTCTTTTTTAGTTAAACTAAAAAGAGCATTGTTTGTCATATTGCTCCAAGAATTTACATCTCTAAAAAACCCTGGGTCAGTTGATTGAACTCTAACAGCTTGTCCAATTTCGATACTGTCAACTTTTTTCTTTAATTGTAAAATAGGACCAGGACATTGTAATCCACAAGCATCGAGTTCAAAAATATCCTTTTCATCTAAATCCAAAGTTGAGATATCGGATTCTTTTTGCTGAGGAATATTATCTAGAGGAGAATTGTCTCTAGCTTTTCTATCATCCATAACAGATTTATATGTTTTATAACCACCTGTTAAATTGTAGATTTTCTTATATCCCTTTTGAGCTAAAACCCTATAAGCTATATGACCTCTAAGTCCCATAGCACACAGGATAATTATTTCTTTGTCTTTAGGTATTTCATCTAGTCTCTCTCTAAGCTCAGTATGAGGAATCATCACAGAGCCTTCAATTGATCCTATTAGACACTCTTCAGGCACCCTAACATCAAGAATAAAAGCGCCTTCATTAATTTTTTTCTCAGCTTCTCTGTAATCAATAGTTTTGGCTATTCCATCCATGTCATTCTGTGCAATGAAAGCAACCATATTGATCATATCTTTTGCACTATTAAACGGAGGTGCGTAAGCTTGTTCAAAATTAGCTAAATCTTCTACTGTGCTTTTTTTGCCGATAAAAGCAGACAGAATATCTAACTTTTTATCAACAGCAGCATAGCCTACAGCTTGTCCACCATATAGCAAACCCGTTTTATTATCATAAAGAATTTTTAGTGATAATGCTAAAGAACCAGGGTAATAACCAGCATGGTGAGTTGCGTGAGTTACTGCTACACCATAGTCTTTACCTGCACTTTCCAACATCTTCTCATTTAATCCAACACTACCACAATCTAAGTCAAACACTTTTGCAATACTGTTTCCATAAGTTCCTGGATATTCTCTACTAGTTCCAGTTACAATTGCATCTGCACATAAACGTGCCATCTTGTTAGCTGGTCCAGCTAAAGCAATTGCATTACTTCCTTCTCCAAAGGGAGACGGATACTCTATAACATCACCAACAGCACTTATACTTTTATCGCTTGTTAAACAAAGCTTATCAACTATAACATGTCCTCTAGGACCTAACTTTAAATTAGCATCCCTTGCTAGTTCGGAGGCTGGTCTAACACCAATTGATAAAATAACCATATCAACATCTTCTATAACAGAATCTGGTAATACCACGTTAACTTTATCCCCTTTTCTTTCAACAGCTTGAAGAGCTTGAGAAAGGTATAACTTAATACCGTTTTCACGAAGTGTCATGTGAACTGGAGCAACCATGTCTGGGTCCATAGTAATCATTACTTGATCTGCAGCTTCAACTAAAGAAACATCAAGGCCTCTTTCAACTAAGTTCTCAGCCATTTCAATTCCTATAAAACCACCACCAACAACAACAGCTTTTTTAGAACTTTCCACCTTTTTAACAACTTTATCTATATCTGGAATATTTCTAACTGTTAATACTGCCTTGTCATCCATTCCCTTAATAGGTGGAATAAAAGGATCACAACCAGGACTTAAAATTAAATGGTCGTATTCTTTAACTTCTTCTTCTTTTGTTAAAAGATTAACTGCTTTTATAGTTTTGCTTTCTCTGTCGATAGAGACTACTTCTGTATTCAGTCTAACATCTATGTTAAAACCATCTGTAAAAGCACTAGTCTCTGTAATAAAAAGGCTATCTCTGTCTTTTATAGTTCCACCAACATAATATGGAAGACCGCAGTTTGCAAAACTAACATAAGGTCCTCTTTCGTACATAACTATTGTTGCATTTTCATCAAGTCTTCTTAATCTTGTAGCAACTCCACCACCACCTGCAACACCGCCAACTATTAAATAAGTTTTATTCTTCATGAGCTTTCCTTTCTGCTTCTAAAATTGCTACTTCAACGTATGGAGGAAAATTTGCTTCACAAGTTCTAAGCTGAGATAGCACCTTTTCTCCTCTTTGAGATAAAGATATGTGCACCACCCTTTTATCTACGCGTGAATTTTTTCTATTTATTAAATCCTTCATTTCAACTGAAGTTAAAAGTCTACTTGTTCTTGAAGGGGAGAGTTTCATTTGCTTAGCTATAATTGCAGGTTCAGTAAAACCTTTATCAATAGCACACAATATAGCTGCTTCATTAAAAGTAACACCTACCTCCACCTTCAAGTGATCTTCAACTTCATGAAGATCCATTATTAATTGTCTTAAACCACATAAGTTTATCATTCTTTACCTCTTTTCTTACAAATAAATGTAATTAAATTCTTATTAGCGTATTTTCATACATAAAATGCTTAAAACTAAATTAATTTTAACAAATAACATTTTACCAATTTAAAAAGCAAATTGGCAAAGAAACATATTTAAGCATTCTTTTTTATTTTACTTAACATAGAAAAAAGTTCAAGTAGTTGCTACTATAAACTATGTTTATTAGTTGATTATTTT
>CAZHNE010000212.1:0-2955 GCA_964533775.1 uncultured Spirochaetaceae bacterium
TTAAATATAATAGTTGATGTATCTCACGGCTCTAATAAACTTGTAGAGGATGTTTTAGAGGTTAGTACAAAACCTTTTGTAGCAAGTCATTCTAACTGTTTTAGTGTTACTCCTGTTGGAAGAAACTTAAAGGATGATTTAATTTTAAAGATGATAAACAAAGAGTGTGTAATTGGAATAAACTTCTGTAGCCCTTTTTTAACAGAGGACGGCTCTAACCACACTAGGATTGACGACATTGTTAAACATATAGATTATCTATTAGACCTAGGTGGAGAGGACTGTGTAGGCTTTGGGGCTGATTTAGATGGAATTGATTCAATACTAGAGATTAAGGATGCTGGTAATATGCCTTTAATAATAGAAAGGCTGAAAAAAAGATATTCAGCCTCTGTAGTTAAGAAAATAAGTCATGAAAATGTGCTTTCGCTTTATGAAAAAGTTTTAAGGTAAAACCTATTTGTTAATAGCATTAACAGGACAAGCCTTAATAGTTTCATCAACCTTTTCATTATCTACTTCCTCAATATCATTTATAACAGCTTTATTATTTTCCATTGAAAAATATTCAGGATATGTTTGAGTACAAATACCACAACCGATACATGCTCTAATATTTATACTTACTTCTCCGTCTTCAAAAGCTTTATCAACAAGTAAGTCTTCATCTTTAACTATTTTATCACTGATGTAAGAAAAAATTAATATTGCAATAATAGTTAGCGTCCATCTTACAGCCATAAATGAAAAACCTAAGAACTTAACTTCGTTTATTAGCATAGGAACTTTAACTACAGCCCAAGCACTTAATATTATAACAATGTTTCTTACAGAAGCACCTTTTTTATGAAGCATTACACAAATAGGGAATGCAGCATAAATTGGACCTGCTGATACACTTCCAAGAACAAAAGAAAGAATTACACCTTTTGTTTTTGAATCTCTTCCGAGATATTTCATTATAGTTTCTTTATTTACCCAAGCATCTAAAAGAGCTGTTAAAACAAATACAACTGGCATAATTATTAGCATTTCTTTTACATAGTAAATACTGTTTTTTAGAGAATCTACAACTAAAGGCTTATTAAAAAAGAATAGAGAGATGTAGGCAACTGCTAAAGTAATTATAAATAAATTGTTTTTAATTTTTTTAATCATAAGATTACCCCCATAGCTGCTGCAATTAATAACGCAAATATGAAACTTAAAGCGTTTCTTGTTACTGCAAATTTAAGACCGAACTCTTTTTTCTCAAGAGGGAAGGTTACAAAACCTACCATTGTAAGAGTTGTTAAGAAGGCAACTGCTGCAACAATGTTTACACTTGCATCTACTAAAGTTCCAACTAGTGGGAAGGCTATAAAGGCCGGAATAAGTGTAATAGCTCCAAATAGGGCTGAAACTACTGTTGCTATAATAGGGTTTTGTTTTTCAACAAAAGCTGCAATTGTTTCTGGTGGAATAATAGCAAGTATTAAACCAATTGCAAAGATGATTGAGAAAATGCTAAGTGCCATAGATTTTCCCATCCTAAAAGCCATTTTTAAAGCTTTAAAAGTTTTTTGTTTGTCTTTGACAAGTGAGAATATTACAAAAATGATTGTAATTGCCCACATTGCTAATGTAAATATATCCATATCTTACCTCTGTATATAGGAGTATTGAATTAATTAAACTATATTCAAAGACACCAATGCGTCTTTGTATAACTAATTGATTATTAACACATTTCTTTTGTCTTTATTTGTCTTCTTAAATAGAGTAGAATTTCATAAAGAGGGAAAGAAAGGTGAAAATAAAAGAAGTTCTTAATCAAGTTTCGTTTTTTAACAATGCTGATAATTTAGATAAACTTATAGAAAATAAGAGCATTAGAGTAAAAAAGTTTTACAAAAACAACACAATTAGAGAAGCAGAAGAAACTTGCTCATGGGTTGATATTGTAGTTAGTGGTGTAGTAATAGCTTATGTATTAAGTGAAAGCGGTAATGAAACAACAATGTTTGAGTTTAAACCAGGCACTATAATAGGGGCTAACTTAATATTAATAGGTGGAGTTTATCCACTAAGTTTTTATTCAAAAGAAGAAACTGTAATCATTAGCATATCTAAAGGGGGAGTTGAAGAACTTCTTCATGATTATGACTTTACTATCAAGTTTTTTAAAGCCTTATCTGTAAACTCTCAAAACTTAAATAAAAAAGTCTTTATGTTTCACAAAAAAACAATTAGGGAAAACCTTTTAGATTACTTTAATAATCAAATATTAATTCAAAAATCTACTACATTTACACTTCCTATTTCAAAAAAACAATTAGCAGATTATTTAGGAGTACAACGTCAATCTCTTTTTAGAGAGTTAAAAAACATGAAAGATGAAGGTGTGATCCTAATTAATAATAGAGAGATAACATTAGAAGAGTCTTAAGTTATACTAAAGTAAAAAAATAACAGGAACGTTTTATGAGAAGAAAAGATAGATTAGTAACAGATAAAAAAGAGATTTTAAATATATTAGAAAACAATGATGTTTGTAGAGTTGCACTCAAGGATAAAGAAGGACTATATATAGTTCCTTTAAATTATGGCTTTGAATTTATAAATGATAAGTTAACCCTTTATTTTCATGGAGCAAAAGAAGGCAGGAAAGCAGCTGCTTTTAAAGACGAAAATAGAGAGGTAGCTTTTGAAATTGATGAAAAAATCAAAATGAAAGGAGACGGGAATATAGCCTGTACTTACACCTATTACTATAAAAGCATTGTCGGTAACGGATTTGCGTCTATTGTTGGGATTGACGAGGAAAGAAAAAGAGCTTTAAGTTTAATAATGTTTAATATTACTAAAAGGGATGATTTTAAATATGATAACCATTCTCTTAGCAATACTTTAATTATGAAAGTAGAGGCTACTGTATTTACTGTAAAGATACATAAGTAAATAAAGAGCATTATT
>CAZHNE010000213.1:0-2954 GCA_964533775.1 uncultured Spirochaetaceae bacterium
CTAGGCATAATCAAAGTTTTCAAAATACGATTAATAAAAGATATTAATTCTTTATGTACAAAGAGTTAGTATCTTAAATTTTTTTAAAGTTCTAAATCAGAAAATCCTGAAATTCGCTATCGTATAATTATATACTAAGTTTCACCCACTTTTTTTGATAACGTGTATAGTTTGGTTATAACGTGTATTATTCTAATTATTAAAATTATAATTAAAAATTACCATTTTTTTCTTTTTTTTGATATCTTTTTTTTATTTAAAACATCAATTATTCTAGCAGTATTGCTTTTTGCATTAACATTTGATTATTTTGATAAAAAGGAACATCAGTATTACCTAATACTGAGAGAGGTATATTGGAAAGTTCTGTCAAATTATCCATTGGAACAATAACAATTTTTGCTCCATTTTCAGATAGTGTTGTTACCTTATCTGCGAAATTATTCGCTCTTTCAATTGCTCCTCCAACTGATATATTTCCTAATACAGCTAATCCTCCTTTAAGATTCTTTTTATACAAAGCTGAAACTATAGTAATATATACAGCTGCACCAATCCCTGACGAAATATTTACACCAATCATATTCGTGACTTGGATGCTAATATCATAATTACTCAGAGAATGTTTATCACTTAATATTGTTTTTTCATTTGCTTTTATATATTGATAAGTATTCTTTATGTTTTCTTTTACAACAGTATTTGTAACTCCTGTAATATTTAATTTACCTGATCCTGCTATTGCTATTGTCTCAATTCTGACTAATGCTACATTTTTCCCATCACTAGTACTAGTGTAGCAAACTCCCGGAGGTAAAGGATTTTTTTCAATAAGGCAAGATCCTTTTTCTTCCGGTAAGCCAACAAAATATTCTTCTTGCGTTTCTTTATCAATATATGAAAAATTAGTATCCCAAAATTCCATTCCACCAATTCTTTTAAGTTGCTCTTTTACACGACGTCTCATTTCAAGCGCAATCTCTAAATATTCTTTTACATCTTCTTTAGTATAATTACCGTCAGGATGCATTAATTTTATATATCCAGAAACAGTTTTTTTCACAGGTTTAGTATCTCTTTGTTTCAAATGAGTTCCTAATGAATAATATTTTTCTAAAGCATCTGTATAATTAACTCTTCTCAATGATTTTAGAACTTCAGAAAAAAAATCAGTGCTAAATCCAAAATTAGAAGTAAAATGTTTTGGGGAAAATTTAATCATTTCCCAACCAGGTAAATAAAAGTGTATTCTATCAAGAAAAGCTGTATCACTATTTACTTCTTCTGATAAAGGACTAAATAAATTCGAAGTTTGTAATACAGTTTCTACTGGTTGATTAATATTTCCATTAAATATAATTGAAGCCACACCCGTTATTTCTCCACCTGCGCCTGCTCTAGAAAAAGATCCTGATTCCATATAATCTTTCATTAAAGGTACAGCATCTTTATCTTTGAAAATTTTGTCAGTAGATTCGTCAAAACAAATAGCATCCCATTGACCAACAGCTCCTACTTTATTTGTTGTTCCATGAACAAATAGTTTTGCAACTGTACTTTGCCCCCCTGAAATTAAAACTGCGTATGGTGTAAGTTCTTTATACACAAAAGATTTACCAGTGGATCTAGGGCCTAATTCTATAAAGTTGAAATTGGTCTCAACCATTGGAAGAAGTCTTGAGAGAAGAAGCATTTTTATACGTTTTGAAAATCCTTCAGAATTAGGCTCATAACCACAACTCCGTAAAAGAACATCTAGCCATTCTTCTTTTGTAAATTCTTTTCTTTTGTTTATTATTTTACTATTATCGAAACTTGAAAGTTGAATTGGTTTAATTCCTGTAATTACAAAAGGGTAAATAGTCTGACCAATTTTTATATTTGAATCATATTCAACATCAATAATTGCCCAAATTCCACCCATTAACATTTTTTCATGATTTTTTACCAATTCATCGTTTATATTACAATTTTTAATATTACTATTTTGAAGATGCGCCCAAAAGATATCTTTTTTTGAATCTAGTTCAACACTTATTTTATCAATAATCTTATAATGACCTCTATCTTTGATTAAATATTGTATCTTTAAGCTTTCTTCTGGGTTGACGTAATGCTCACTTAATACTTTTTTTACGTTAATCATTCCTTCTTGAATTTTCTGTTCATCATCAGTAGAGCAAGAATTTGCGATTAAATACTCAAGAACAAATACAGGTACATTTGCTCCTACTTTAACTGAACTAACAAGGTCTTTTTTTACTACATAACCTCTGAAATTTGCTAATAATTTTTTATCTAATTTATTTAATTCTGTCATAATCAATCCTATTTATTAAAAAAGACCATCCAAATCTCTTTCATTGTTTTTAGTTACGATAACACTATCAATTACTTGTTTTGTAGAAGCATCTAGTAATTTTACTTCTATTTTTGCATGTCCATCGAAAGTATATTCTTTTGTCATTGTTGAGTTCTTACTTATTTTATATACTTCACTTGTATTAAATCTTGTTTTATTATCATAAAAAATAAAATATACTTGTCTATCCAAAGAAAATAAATCGTTATTACCTTGATCTGATTTGACTATTATAGAAAAAAGTTCTCCAGTAATATTCGATAGTTCTCTTTTATTTATAATTGATAAATTAAGAGCAGATTTTTCTATTTCTGATCGACTCCAACAAAAATATGGGGTTATCAGGTTTCATCGCTGAATAAACAAAAATAGGATCAAGTGAATGACTATGATTACCTACTATTAAAGCAGGACCCTTCATTTTATCTAATTCACCACCATCATCTAAAACAACTTTAACCCTTGGGTTAAGATAAAAAAATTTATATAGTGGTTTAGCTATATATGTTATAAATATTGGTTTTTCTTTTGACATCAATAAAAGAATAAAGTATAAATCGATATTTATAAACAGAAATTTTCAACTTTAATA
>CAZHNE010000214.1:0-2950 GCA_964533775.1 uncultured Spirochaetaceae bacterium
AAAAATTTATCAACTCCATTAAAAGAACTTTGGTACGTGTTTCTATAAATATAATTAGTAATTCCCTTAATAGGGGCAAAATAAAATAACATATGTAAGATATACAATATTTTTAAATGTTTGTTTAGATGAATTTCTTTTTTTTAGATAAAAGTGGTAAGAATAGTTGGTTTCTTTTTTCAAATAAATTTTCTTGATAAAAAATGGAGTGGCTACTAACCACTCCAAAAGACATTTATATAAGGAAATTAAGCTTCTTCTACCCATTTTGTACCATAGTAACAATTTAAATATAATTGTTTAATTTGGCTAATTAATGGATACCTTGGGTTAGCACTTGTACATTGGTCATCAAATGCATTGATTGCTAATTCGTCAACAGCTGCTAAGAATTCCTTCTCATCAACTCCCCAATCTTTTATGGATTTAGGAACACCTAATTCGGCCTTTAAATTTTCAATTGCTTGGATTAATGCTTCAACCTTATCATCCTGAGTAGCGTTAGCTTTAATGTGAAGATGATTTGTATTCTTCTGCTCATTTGCTTCCATGTTTAAATAATCTGCAAGACGAGCATATCTGCTTATAGCTGATGGAAAAGAATATTGTGGGAAAGCAGCTTGTTTGGTCGGATTATCAGTTGCATTAAAGCGAATAACATTAGTTAAGATAAGAGCATTAGCCATACCGTGAGGAATGTTAAACTTAGCACCTAGTTTGTGAGCCATTGAGTGACAAACTCCTAAGAATGCATTAGCAAAAGCCATACCAGCAATAGCTGAAGCATTGTGAACCTTTTCTCTAGCTACAATGTCATTTCCGTTGTGATAAGCTTTTGGTAAGTACTTAAAGATCATTCTAGCAGCTTCTAAAGATTGACCATTAGTATAGTCAGTACTCATACATGAAACTAATGATTCAATAGCATGTGTTAATACATCAATACCACAAGCTGCAGTTAGGCCTTTTGGCATACTTAAGGCTAATCTACTATCAATAATTGCCATTGTAGGAGTTAGAGCATAGTCAGCAATTGCGTATTTACTTCCAGTTTCTTCATCTGTGATAATTGCAAAAGGAGTTACTTCAGCACCAGTTCCACTAGTTGTTGGAATACAAACTAACTCACTCTTTTTACCCATATTAGGGAATGCATATATTCTCTTTTGAATATCCATAAATCTTAAGGCTAAGCCTTCGAATTGAACATCAGGGTTTTCATATAATAACCACATAATTTTCGCAGCATCCATTGGAGAACCACCACCGAAAGCAATAATTACATCTGGTTTGAAATGTTTAATCTTTTCCATTGCTACAGTAATTGTTCCTAATGTAGGATCTGGTTTTACTTGGTGGAATATTTCTGATTCAACACCCATTTGAGTTAATTCTTCAGTAATAACATCAGTCATACCACTGTTAAATAAGTAGCTGTCAGTTACAATGAAAGCTCTTTTTTTCTCTTTTAACTCTTGGAGAGCTACTGGTAAACAACCATATTTAAAGTAAATCTTTGAAGGAACTTTGTACCATAACATATTCTCTCTCCTTGCAGCTACAGTTTTAATGTTTAGTAAGTGTTTTGGTCCAACGTTTTCACTAACACTGTTATTACCCCATGAACCACAGCCTAAAGTTAGTGAAGGCTCTAGTTTAAAGTTGTAAATATCACCTATAGCACCTTGAGAAGTTGGCATGTTAATTAAGATACGGCTTGTTTTTAATACTGCACCAAATCTTTCAACTTTAGCTTTCTCTTCTTCGTTAACATATAAAACACTTGTGTGTCCAAATCCACCGAGAGTTACTAACTCTTCAGCCATTTGAGTGCCTTCTTCAAAATCATTACATTTAAACATCCCTAAAATTGGAGAAAGTTTTTCATGTGCAAAAGGTTCTTTAACATCAATCTTGCTACATTCACCAACTAAAACCTTTGTTTTAGGAGCTACTTCAAATCCTGCTATTTCTGCAATTTTGTAAGCAGGTTGACCTACGATTGCTGGGTTAACAGAACCTCTTTTTGGATCTAAAATAATGTTTCTTACTTTCTCAGTTTCACTCTTGTTTAAAAAGTGAGCACCACGATCTTTCATTTCTTGTTTAAATTCTTCATATACATCTTTATGACATACAACAGCTTGCTCTGATGCACAAACAACCCCGTGGTCAAAGGTTTTACTCATAAGAATTGAGCTAACTGCTATTTTAATATTAGCTGAACTATCTATAAGAGCTGGAGTGTTACCAGCGCCAACACCAATAGCTGGTTTACCAGAAGAGTAGGCAGCTTTAACCATTCCTGGTCCACCTGTTGCTAGGATAATATTAATTAAAGGGCTTTTCATTAAGTAATCAGTCTTTTCAATACTTGGCTCTTCAACATAAGCTATAATACCTTCAGGAGCACCTGCTTTTACAGCAGCATCTAAAATGATTTGTGCAGCATGGTTAGTACAGTTTTTAGCTCTTGGGTGTGGGCTAAATATAATAGCATTACGAGTTTTAAGTGCTATTAAGCTTTTAAATATTGCAGTACTTGTTGGGTTTGTAGTTGGAATAATTCCACAAACTACACCAATAGGTTCAGCTATTTTTTGTATACCAAAACCTGTATCTTTTTCAATAACTCCACAAGTTATATCATCTTTGTATTGGTTAAAGATATATTCAGAAGCAAAGTGGTTTTTAATAACCTTATCTTCTACAATACCCATTTGAGTTTCTTCTACTGCTTCTTTAGCTAATGAAATACGAGCATCATTAGCTGCAATAGCTGCAGCTCTAAATATTTTATCAACTTGCTCTTGGGTAAAGGTAGCAAATTTCTCTTGTGCTTTGGAAGTTTTCTCAATTAGAGTTTGTAATTCTAGTTGTCCTGGGAAAAGTTCTTTCTTTTCTTTTGTTGCCATTTTCTATTCTCCATATGTAAATTTCTTTCTAATTT
>CAZHNE010000215.1:0-2949 GCA_964533775.1 uncultured Spirochaetaceae bacterium
AAATATGTTGTTATGGATTAGTCTTTTTGTTAAGATAATGCAACAGCTAATGTTGGTGGGAGGAAATCGAATATGAAGGCCGTAGAACTGAAGAAAGCCTATGATCCAAAAGATTTTGAAGATAGAATTTATCAAGAGTGGTTAGAGAAGGGCTTGTTTAGTCCAAAAGATAATGATAAAGAACATTATTCTATTGTCATGCCACCACCAAATGTCACTGGTATTTTACATATGGGACACGCTTTAAATAATGCATTGCAAGATATTTTAGTAAGATATTATAGAATGACAGGCGTTCCAACTTTATGGGTTCCTGGTACTGATCATGCCGGTATAGCAACTCAGAGTGTAGTTGAAAAACAACTATTAAAAGAAGGCAAGACAAGACAAGATCTTGGCAGAGAAAAGTTTTTAGAGAAAACTTGGCAAGTAAAAGATAAACACCATGAAATAATCAAAAGCCAATTAGAAGTTATTGGAACTTCTTGTGATTGGGATAGAGAAAGATTTACTATGGATGAGGGTTTATCAAAAGCCGTTAGAGAGTGTTTTGTTAGGTTATACGAAAAAGATTTAATCTACAAAGGTGAGTACTTAGTTAATTACTGCCCAAGTTGTGGTACAGCCCTTGCTGATGATGAAGTTGATCATGAAGAAACACACGGTAAATTATATGATATAAAATATCCTTATGCAGACGGTTCCGGTTTTATTACAGTTGCTACAACTAGACCTGAAACAATGTTTGGGGACGTTGCTGTTGCTGTTAATCCAGAAGATGAAAGATATAAACATTTAGTTGGCAAAAAGCTAATTTTACCCCTAACTGATAGAGAAATTCCAATTATTGAAGATAGTTTTGTTTCTTTAGAATTTGGTACAGGTATGGTTAAAATAACACCTGCCCACGATCCAAATGACTGGGAATGTGGTAAAAGACATAATCTTGATACTATAAACGTTTTAAATCCTGATGGAACATTAAACGATAATTGTCCTGAAAAATATGTAGGCATGCAAGCTTTAGCGAGCAGAGAAGTAGTTGTAGAAGATTTAAAACAATTAGGCTTCTTAGTTGGCGAAAAAGAGCATACTCATGAAGTAGGGCATTGTTATAGATGTGATACAGTAATTGAGCCATACCTTTCTAAACAGTGGTTTGTTAGCATGGAAAAAATGGCTAATAATGCTTTACAAGTTTGGAAGGATGATAAAATTAAGTTTTATCCAAAAAGATGGGAAAACACTTATTCACACTGGTTAACATCTATTAGAGACTGGTGTATATCTCGCCAATTATGGTGGGGACACAGAATTCCAGTTTGGTATTGTGATGATTGTGATAATATGATGGTCTTAAGAGAAGACCCAACACAGTGTGATAAATGTAAGTCGAAGAACATAAGACAGGAAACTGATGTACTAGATACATGGTTTAGTTCTTGGCTGTGGCCTTTTTCAACATTAGGTTGGCCAGAAAAAACTCCTGACTTAGAAAAATATTTCCCAACAACTACATTAGTTACTGGTTATGATATTATATTCTTCTGGGTAGCTCGTATGATAATGGCTAGCTTAGAGTTTGTTGGAGAAGTTCCATTTAGAGATATTTACTTAACTGGTCTTGTTAGAGATAAACAAGGGAGAAAGATGAGTAAATCATTAGGCAATGGTATTGATCCACTCGATGTAGTTGATCAATATGGCGCTGATGCTATGAAGTTCACCCTTAGTTACATGGCTACTCAAGGTCAAGATATTTTAATAGATATGGGTTCATTTAAATTAGGAAGTAGATTTGCAAACAAAGTTTGGAATGCAACTAGATTCTTACTTATGAATTTAGAAGGTAGAAATATTGTTGATCTTAAAGACATAGAATTAGATACCATGGATAAGTGGATTTATAATAGTTTAAATGAAGCTGCTAAAAAAGTTGAAGTCTCAATGAAAAATTATAGATTTAACGATGGGGCTAGTGCAATATATGATTTCTTCTGGAATGACTTTTGTGACTGGTATGTTGAAGCCTCAAAGCAAAAACTATATAGCAGTGATGAACAGGTTAAAGATAAGGCAATTAGTATTTTATTAGACTTGTTAGCCGAATCAATGAGACTTATGCACCCATTTGTATCCTTCTTAACAGAAGAAATTTATTCTAAATTACCTAATGTTAGTGGATACTTGATAACAAGCACTTATCCTGAATTTAGTGAAGAGCGAGTTTACAAAGCTGACGCTAAAAAGGTAGCTTGTATGCAAGACGCAGTTAGGGGAATAAGAGCTCTAAGAGCGGATTTAGGCATTGGGTTAGATAAAAAAGTAAAAGTCGTAATTAAAGCTGATGATGATTTTATAGCAAAAGAATTCTTTAAAGAAAGAAGGGATTTACTTAAAAACTTCATGGGAGCAAGTAGCATAGAAATAGATAATGATGAAGATACTTCTAAAGCTGTTCCTGTTGCAGGAAGTGGCTTTGAATCATTTGTCTTTATAAGAGAAGCAATTGATGTAGAAAAAGAAATTACAAAGGTTGAAAAAGATTTAGCTAAAGCTGAAAAGAGTCTTCAAGGTACTTTGAGAAAATTATCAAATGAAAAGTTTATAAACAACGCAGCACAAATTGCTATTGATAAAGAAAAGAGTAAAAAGGCAGAATTTGAAGAGAAGATTGACAAAAGTACAAAGCATATAGCTTTATTAAAAACATTATAATTTTACAAATAGGGGTTTAAGCAATTGTTTAGCCCCTTTTTTTTTCTTTTTAAGAAGGAGTTGCTTGTGAATACAATCATAATAGTAGGAAATGTAATAAAAAATAAGAATAATGGTAACATTTTTTTCTCAGGCGGTGTTTTTAATGCTGCCCTTGCTGCTAAAAAAGCTGGCAGTGATGTTAAAGTTATTACAAATATTAGAGATAGAGACTTTTCATTAGCTTTTAAT
>CAZHNE010000216.1:0-2942 GCA_964533775.1 uncultured Spirochaetaceae bacterium
AAAAGCCTTTAGTAGCTTCGTATAAAAAAACTAAGCCTTCTTGAGATGACCTTTATCAAGAAGGCTCTTTTTTATTTCTAATAATTAATGTTCTATTACTTATTTACACATATCAACTAAATTTAAAGCAGATTCAATTGTGGTATCCATATCATAATAGCTATATTCAGCAAGACGTCCACCAATTACTAACTTTTCATCCCTTTTTGCCTTTTGCAGGTATTTTTCATGTAATGCTAAATTCTTTACATCTCTAAGTGGATAATAAGGCTCTCCTGTCTCAGCATAATCAATAGGATATTCATAACTGACCCATGTTACTGGACTTTCATCTTTTCCAAAATGTTTGTGTTCAATTGTTCTTGTATAGGGAACATCACGTTCTGTGTAATTAATTACAGCAACACCTTGATAGTTTTCTTCATCATACCTTTTGTTTTCAAACTTGACAGATCTATACTCTAAATTCCCTTCACTAAAATCATAAAGAGAATCAAGAGGGCCTGTATATAAGACTTTGTCAGCCATACTTCTATACTTCTCTCTATCGCTATTAAAGTCAGTATTAAGAAGAACATCAGCCCCTTGAGTTAACTTTTCAATAATTGGTAGATACCCACCTTCAGGGATTCCTTGATAGCGATGATTAAAGTAGTTATTATCAAAAGTATATCTAACTGGAATGCGCTTTATAATAGATGAAGGTAACTCTTTACAACTCTTACCCCACTGCTTTTCGGTATATCCTTTGATAAGTTTCTCAAATATATCTCTACCAACTAAGCTAATAGCTTGCTCTTCTAAATTAGTAGGCTCCCCTTTAATTTCCTTCTTTTGCTCATCAATAATTTTCTTTACTTCTTTAGGTGTTTTAGCTTTCCACATTGCATAGAAAGTATTCATATTAAAAGGAAGATTGTAGTATTCCCCCTTATAATTTGCTATTGGTGAATTAATATAATTATTAAATGTTGTAAATTTGTTTATATATGACCAAACTCTTTCATTTGAAGTATGAAATATATGGGCACCATATTTATGAATGTTAATTCCATCTCTTTTTTCACTGTATATGTTCCCGCCAATGTGTGATCTTCTTTCTAGCATTAAGCAAGTTTTACCCTGGTCCATCATTTCACGTGCAAAAACAGAACCAAACAAGCCTGTACCTACAACTAAATAGTCATAATGAGATTTCATCATCTCTCTCCCTTTATCTTTGATTATAATTAGTGATATTTGTTTTACAATAATACCATAATAGTATATTTAAACAAGGTTGTGAAACTTTTTACCCATTTTAATTGTTATTAGTTATAATGAAGCTTATTGGCTATAATATTTCTCAAAACTGTTTTACTTTTAAGATAATTTTATATACGATAAGAAAAGCCTTAATTTACTTAAATAGGATAATAAATAATGATCAAGCAAAAAAAACGAAGCATAACAAGAAAATCCCTAATTTATACTGGAGGGTCCGTTCTTGCTAGTATTTCAATGATAGGTTCAACATATCTTTATTCTAAATATACAAGCACTAGTGATTATGGAAACTTTCAGTTAACAGTTTCAATAATGATGTTATTGGCAACAGTGGGGTTTTTAGATATTAGAACTTCAACACTTCGTTTTATGTATGGTGTGTCTGCTGAAAATGATGAAGATAGAAACAAAGCAATATATAGTGGGGGTTTAATCTTTGCACTGTGTACTGTTTTTTTAGTTGTCACAGTTTTTATTGTAAATAAGATTATTAATATTCCTTTCCCTAAAATTGGAGCTCTTTGGGCCTTTAGTTTTGCTTTAGGTCAATTTTACTTGTTTATAACACGTGGATTCGATAAAGAATACTCTTATTCAATTGGTTACTCATTATATTTTGGAGCACTGCTTGTATTAAACCTATACTTCTTAGTTGTCAAAAGTTATGGTGCAAATTATATATTACTTTCAATGACAATAGCTGAATTTATAAAAGTAGTTTACCTTGAACTAAGAATTGGAATATTAAAAAAGTTTAAACTAAAATACATTGACAAAAAGATTTCAAAACACATGGTTAGATTTTCAATGCCTCTAGCAATAGCAGCTCTTGGAACTTGGATAATGTCATACTATGCAAGTATTCAAATTTCTAGAATCCTTGGCTCTTCATCAACTGGTATCTTTTCGATGACAATGGAGTTTGCTAAATCAGTACCACTTGCAACTGCTGGGATAATGTTAGCTTGGCAAGAAATAGCTTTTTCAAAAAAGGTGAATTTAAATGAAAAAGTAAATACAACATATTTCTCTTCTGCTATTACAGCCTTTTTTGTATTCTTTACTTGCTTTTTTATAGTGTTTGTTCCACTAGTACAATTAATAATACCCTACTATTTAAGTGAGGATTTTCAAGCTGTAGGAACTATATTAGCACTTTGTACAGCAGGTTTCACCTTCGACTGCATTGCTCAAATGGTAGCTAGTATTTTTGGAAACCAAATTAATTCTAAGCCTTTGATGATTTCAACTGTAATGGGAGCTATTTTTCTTGTTGTAACTATCCCAACCTTTATTAAAATGTATGATATATATGGTGGAGCGCTATGTGTTTGTATTTCATTTGCCTTAACTTTATTTATAAGATTGATTTGGTTAAGCGTTGGAATGAAATATAAAATTAGTTATTTAAAAATAATATTAAGCTTAGTTATTTGTTTAATCTTTGGTTATTACAGTACTGTTAGCTCTTTTAAAATAAATGTTGTTTTATTAATTCTTGGAGTATCTATTGGGTTACCAACATTATTTAAAATGAAAAAGCTATTTACTTGATAACAAAGTTATGCGATTTAAATTTAGTTACTTATTAATATACATTTACATATAGGGTAAAATATAAAATTACTTTAATGGTACTAAATAAATTTATCATTAAAAAGCAAAATTAACACTTT
>CAZHNE010000217.1:0-2933 GCA_964533775.1 uncultured Spirochaetaceae bacterium
ATAATTAAGAATATTGAATTGTTAAAGAGAATAGCATAAAATTAAATTAATAAAATTTATTGACAAATAGATTCTGATAGTTAATAATAAAGTGATATCAAAATGATATCTTTAAAGGTGTTTATATGATTAATTTTAAGAACTTAAGTAAGAAATATCAAAAAGGCAAGCCTTTTGCAGTAGAGGGTTTAAACTTAGAAGTTAAAAAAGGTGAAATCTTTGGATTCTTAGGACCTAATGGAGCAGGGAAAAGCACGACCATTAATATGCTAATGGGTATTTTAAGTCCAACTTCTGGTGAAATTACTGTTGATGGTCACAATGTGAAGGATGAGAGTTTTACTACAAAATCAATGATTGGCTTTGTTCCAGATGAACCGTTGTTTTATGAGAAGATGACTGGAATGCAGCACCTTTCTTTTATTTGTGATGTATTTGGTGTCGATAAAAAAATAAGAAAAGAGCGAGCTGATAGGTTAGTTAAACTATTTAGTTTAGAAAAAGCTATTGAAGATAGAATTTCCTCTTATTCTCATGGAATGAAACAAAAGCTAGGTATAATAGCTGCTTTGATGCATGATCCAAAATTATTAGTCTTAGATGAGCCTATGGTTGGTTTAGACCCTAAGGCTTCTTTTATATTAAAGGATGTAATGAGAAGGTTCTGCGACAAAGGGGGTACTGTATTTTTTTCAACTCACGTAATGGAAGTGGCTCAAAACCTTTGTGATACTGTTGCTATTATAAATAAGGGGAAAATAGTTTTAGAAACCCCTTTAAAAAGCTTTAATGAAAAAGAAAGTGCATCATTAGAAAAACTATTTTTAGAAATTACTGGAGATGAAGATTTACAATCAGCTGTTGATGAGGCCATGTTATGAGAATAAATGTTGTTTTATCTTTGGTTAAAAATCAGATAATAGCTACAAAACCTTTAGAACAATTTGTTTCATCTGCTTCAAAAAGTAAAAACAAAATTCTTGGAACAATAGGTAAAGTTTTTTTACTTGCAATAATTGCAGCAAGTTTTTTATTTTTAATTGGATCTACTTTCTTTGGATATTTCTATATTGCAAGTTTTTTAGATATAGTGGAAAAAGCAATTGCTTTTAGTGCTTTTGTTAGTACTTTGTTTTTACTATTTATTAGCACAACATATCTAGAGTACACATATTTTAGGGGTAAAGATGTTTCTTTATGGAAACTTTTGCCTATTAAAAAAAGCGAGTTTTTTTTAGCTAGATTTATAGCAAGTTACTTTTATTCATTAATGGCTAATGTGCTTGTTACCTTGCCTTTAATAGCTTGTGTTTTTTATTTTCTAGGCTTTTCTTTATATACAGTTATTTCTTCTCTAATTGTCTTTTTCTTTTTACCAATACTACCTTTGGTTATAAGTAGCTTAATAGTTACAGTTAAAGTTTATTTATTAAAAGGAAAAAGTATTAAAGTTGTAGACTTTTTGTTAAACAATGCTCCCTTTTTAGCCAGTGTTTTGTACTTAAGTTATACTTCAAATAAAATGATTGATTTATTAGAGTTTGGTGTTGTTAATAACCAAATACTTGCCTATGAAAGTTTAATACAAAGGGTAGGCTCTTTACCTTACTTTTCTTTAATAGGAAAAATGTTCTTTAGTTTTTCTTCTTTAATTTTATTTATTTTTCTTTCTTTCTTTGTGTTTATTCTTTCTTATAATTTAATTTCTCCTTTATTTGAAAAATGTTTAAACTTTGTTAATGAATCTAATAACAACTCTCAAAAAAAGAAGAAAAAAGGGGTTTCTTCTTCTTCCACAATGGAAGGCTCTTCAATAATTGTTACTTTAATAAAAAGAGAGTTTTTAATTATAAGCGGAGAAAAAGGGTTTTTAAGTGAAAGCATTGGAGAAGTTTTTATTCCAATTATTTTAATAGGAGTTTGGGCTTTAACTGGAACTTTAAATGCTATGAGCGATATGATGATTTTAATATCTCAAAGCAGCTTTTTTATTCCAGGCATACTTGTTGTTATACACTTGTTTTCTTCTATGGTGCTAATTTCCTCAACTTCAGTAAGTAGAGAAGGGACGCTATTTAAATTAAATAAAATTTTACCATTAAAAGTTAAACAAGTTGTTTTATCTAAGGTTTTATTTCATTTGCTATTCTTGTCTATTATACAAGTTGTTTTCTTGATAGTTTTTGTTTTATTTTTAAAAGCTGAAGTTGTTTCTCTTTTATGGATGATCCCTTTATTTATACTAAACAGTACTAATATTTCTCTTTCAGGCTTATTGATTGATTATAATAGTCCTAAGTTAGAGTGGGATAATGCTGTCAGTGCAATGAAAAGAAATATAAATGGATTATTTGGTATGGGCTTTGCTCTTGTCGTAATAGCTCCCTCTCTTGTTCTACTTTTTATTAATATAAAGTTTATCCCGTATTCTTTTTTAGCGTCCCTTATTATTTTAAGAGTGTTATGGGTATTTGTTAATAAAGCAGCTAACAAGGCAATTAATAAAGTCTAAAGGTTTATATGTTTTTTATCTTTATTAAGAAGTTAAGAGTATGATATTACTTAAAGTTAATTAAGCTCTTTTAGGGTGAAATAAGCTATGCGGGGTAACATTATAAAACCTATTTTTTAATATAAAATATTTTGCTACCCCTCCTTAATTCTCTAATAATACCAAACTAGAAAAAAAGTGTTTTTTTATTCAAAAAAAAGCAAAAAAGACTAGCTTTTTATACCTTTTGGCTATATTCTCCCTAGCTATAAAACCGTTCATAAAAAGTTGCAATTCTTTAGCAACTAATAAAAGGTTTTGGTGAAATTTAATTATACGGAAGTAGCCAAATGAATAATAACGAATACTACATCAATAGACAAAAAAAGTTTGAATCAAACGCAAGAAGTTACCCTAGGAAATTCCCTTTTGCCTTAAATAA
>CAZHNE010000218.1:0-2925 GCA_964533775.1 uncultured Spirochaetaceae bacterium
ATTTTATGTTCTTTTGTTTTAACTGGTATGTTTGCTGGTGGAGCTCAAGAAGCTGCTCCAGTTGGTGCAGACGGTGAAGAACAATTCCACATTGGTATTGTTACAGGAACAGTTTCACAGTCAGAAGACGATTTACGTGGTGCTGAAAATTTAATTGCAGAATACGGAACAGTAGAAGATGGTGGAATGATCCAACACGTTACTTACCCTGACAACTTTATGGATGAAGCTGAAACAACAATTTCAGTAATTGCTGGATTAGCGGATGATCCATTAATGAAAGCAGTTATAGTAAACCAATCTGTCCCTGGTACAACAGAAGGTTTTAGGCGTATCAAAGAAATAAGACCTGACATTCTATGTATTGCTGGTGAAGCTCATGAAGATCCAGGTGTTATCCAATCTGCAGCTGATTTGGCTATTAATAATGACTTTGTTTCTCGTGGTTTCTTAATTATTGACACTGCTAAAAAATTAGGTTGTGATACTTTTGTACATATTTCTTTCCCTCGTCATATGAGTTATGAAACTCTTAGCCGCCGTGCAGCTATTATGGAAGAAACTTGTAAAGATTATGGAATGAACTTTGTATTTGAAACAGCTCCAGACCCAACTAGTGATGTTGGTGTTGCCGGTGCTCAACAATACATTTTAGAAAAAGTTCCAGCTTGGATTGAAAAATATGGTCAAAATGCAGCTTTCTTCTGTACAAATGACGCACACACAGAACCATTATTAAAACAACTATTAGCTTATGGTGGATATTTCATCGAAGCTGACTTACCGTCCCCATTAATGGGTTATCCAGGAGCTTTAGGTATTGATTTAACTGAAGAAGCAGGTGATTTTACTGCAATTCTAGCAAAAGTTGAACAATCAATTAGTGACAAAGGTGGTGCTGGAAGATTTGGTACATGGGCATATAGTTATGGTTATACAACCTCAGCAGCTTTAGGCCAACATGCTATTAACGTTATCAAGGGAGAAAGCGAATTATTAAAACTTTCTGACTTGATGAAAGCTTATGGCAAATATACTCCAGGTGCTAAATGGAATGGTGCTTATTTCTCAGATGTTAATACTGGCGTTAGAGCCAAAAACCATATTTTAATTTACCAAGATACTTATATCATGGGTAAAGGGTATATGGAAGCGGCTTCTCTTGAAATCCCTGAAAAATATTTTTTAGTAAAATAATAATGAATTTTTAGGGTAACCCCAAGTTTAAAGGATTGTAGAGTTTAATACTTTACAATCCTTTATAGCGAAGATAAAAGGAAAAATGATGAAAGATAAGAAAATTCCTTTACTTGAAATGAAGAATATAAGTAAAGACTTTTCTGGCAATAAAGTATTAAATGATATAAATTTTTCTATTAATAAGGGAGAAATCCTTGGCTTAGTAGGAGAAAATGGTGCTGGAAAAAGTACTTTAATGAAAATCCTTTTTGGAATGGATGAGATAAAAGAGACTGGTGGATACGGTGGCCAGGTCATAATCAAAGGGGACGAAGTACAATTTAAATCATCCCTCGATGCCTTAGAAAAGGGTATTGGAATGGTTCATCAAGAATTCTCATTATTACCAGACTTTAGTGCAGCAGAAAACATTGTACTAAATAGGGAACCATTAAAACCTTCTATAATAAGCGAATTGTTTGGTGACAGAATGCACTCTCTCGATAGGGAAGAAATAGATGTTATTGCCAAAATTGCAGTAAATAAATTAGGAATTGAGTTAGATACAAGGATGAAAGTATCTTCAATGCCAGTTGGTCACAAGCAATTTACAGAAATTGCAAGAGAATTAAGTAAAGATGTTAAAGGCGAATCAAACCCTATAGAGTTATTAGTTCTTGACGAACCAACAGCTGTATTGTCTGAAAAAGAAGCTGATAGTTTATTAATAGCTATGAGAAAGTTAGCAAAGCAAGGTATTGCTATGATTTTTATTAGTCATAGATTACATGAGATAATTGATGTTTGCGATACCATGATGGTTATGCGTGATGGTTTAATTATTAAGCACGTACCAATTGAGGGTGTTAATGTTCACGATATTGCTAGGTGGATGGTAGGCAGAAATGTAGGCAATAAATCAAAACCTAGAGACTTCGATTACAGAAACAAAGAAACTATTTTAAGTATTGAAAATTTATGGGTAGATATGCCTGGAGAAACGGTAAAAAATGTTTCTCTAGAAGTAAAAAAAGGCGAAATTATTGGAATTGGTGGTATGGCTGGACAAGGCAAACTAGGAATTCCTAATGGAGTAATGGGTTTATATAGGGCTGGTGGAAAAGTTGTTTTTAACAATAAAGAATTAAAACTTAACAATCCACGCTCCCTTTTAGATGCAGGTCTTGCATTTGTAAGTGAAGATAGACGGGGTGTTGGGTTATTACTCGATGAATCTCTAGAGTGGAATGTTGTTTTTACAGCAATGCAAGTTCAAGAAAAATATTTAAAGAAATATTTAAATGGATTTATTACTTGGCGAGATAATGAGAAGATAGAAAACGTTACTCAAGAATATATAAATCAGCTTGAAATAAAATGTACAAGCTCTAAGCAAAAAGCTAAAGAACTTTCTGGCGGTAACCAACAAAAAATATGTTTAGCTAAAGCATTTGCTTTAGAGCCAAACTTATTGTTTGTTAGTGAACCTACTAGAGGTATCGATATTGGTGCAAAATCCTTAGTTTTAGATTCTCTTAGAAAATATAACAGAGAACTAGGAACTACAATCGTGATGATTTCTTCTGAATTGGAAGAATTAAGAGCTGTTTGTGATCGTATTGCTATTATTACTGATGGTAGAGTAGAAGGAGTTTTAGAAGCTTCTAGACCTAGCGAAGAGTTTGGACTACTTATGGTAGGTCAAAAGGTTGAGGAGGTTGTCTAATGGAAAATATATTAATTAAA
>CAZHNE010000219.1:0-2909 GCA_964533775.1 uncultured Spirochaetaceae bacterium
AAATAATGAGGTTTTTTTAACTTATCTCCACACTTATAAAAGTTCCCCTTTATAATTTTGTTGTTTTCAATAGAATCATGAGATAAAACTTTCCACTTTTTCAAGTCTAATTTAATTTCTGCCTTCCAATGATTGTCATTTATTATAGTAACTTTCTTATCTATTGTGTTAATTATTGACTCATCAAATAGGAAGCGGTTATTTCTAGAAGCTCCCCGCCCTACTTTCATAAAGGAAGAAGCACTTAATTCAAAATTATAATATTCATCACTATTAGGAATTTGGAAAAAACATTCTACACAACTGTCTTCATGAACATTGTCATTGTGGAAAGTTGTTTCTTTTCGTATTTCTTCTTCAAAAATTTCAAAATTAATAATCAAATCACTCTCTTCATATGAAAATTGTACTTTAGCATCTGTTTTCCCCCCATCTACCCAGAGAGGTTTCAATTTGTAAAACGGTATCTCTCTTTGAGATAATCGGTTAAATATTTGTGGTTGTATCATAATTTTCTACTTCTTATTCAATATTATGATTTTTAATTATTAAAAATTCAAGCAGAATTAGGAAAGTTTTTATTTATAAATATATTGCCGCATAAAAAGTAACACCTTTTATTTTAGTAGGGTTAAAAAAAGCCCTACTATATTTTCAACAAAACAGGGGAAAAAAATGAAAAATATTAAACGTTTAAAACTAAACTTATTCTTATTATTATTTGCTGCTATTTCTATTTGTTTAATTTCTTGTGAAGAGGAACAAACATCGTCTCTTATCGATTTAAAGCTATCTCTTAATAGTACTGCCAAAACAAAGACTTCAAGAGATTTTAGCCCTACTTCGGATGAGTTAACAATATCTAAATTTGTAGTTACTCTTAAAGGACCAGACAATCAAACATCAACTTTTGAAACAATAGAAAGTTCTAAAACACTTACAAATTTAGTAAAAGGTAAATATGAGATCTCTGCAATTGGGTATAATGGTGTAAATAAACCTATTGTAGAAGGAAGTGGCACTTATTATTTATTTAACGTAAATTCAACTGTCAACATGACGCTTAACTATATTAGTGGCCAAGGTAATGTAGCTTTGGATTTTTTCTGGAATAAAAACCAAGTTGATCCTGAATTTCTTGGAGTTCTTACAACTTATCACAAACTTGTTGGTAATAATTACGTTGAAGTTGCTGTTAATGATCAAACTCAATATATTGCCCCTGGTCATGGCCGTGTAGAAACTCCATTAGATAGTGGTTATTATATTGTTTCTGTAAAATTAATGAGCGGGCCTACAGAACTCTCAGGCTTAGCTGAGCAGTTAATAGTTTTAAACAATCATACTACTGAAGGAACAAACACCTTTATAATTGGGGATAAATCTGTTGATTACAATATAAGTTTTAATTGTAACACATACTTACCCATTACAGGTGTAATTGAATCTACTCCTGCAAGTATAATAGAGGGACAAAACCTAACCTTAACCTTTACCCCCTCTTCTATTCCAGGTGGCCATAAAGAGAGTGAAATAACTTATAAATGGTATTTTGAAGGAACTCAAATTGAAAATGAAAATACAAACAAATTAACAATTCTTCCTAAAAAAGGAGAGCATAGATACGACTTATTTGCATATATTAACGGAGAATCAGGAACGTTGGGAAGTGCTAGAATTGTAGTATCTTGCCAATAGATGTTATAGGGGTTTTCTCTGCAGCTATTTCATTGACAAATACTTAAAAGCTATTCATATTAGAACTATGAAAAAAGAAAACCCAACCGTATTGATGGAAATCCCAATTAAATGTGGATTTCCATCTCCTGCAGCAGATAGTAGAGAAAATCCTTTAGACTTTAATGAACTTTTATTAAAACATAAAGCTTCTACATATTGCCTAAAAGCAAGTGGAGATAGTTTAGAAAAGAGCGGCATCCTTGATGGTGATATTTTAGTAGTAGATAAAAGTATAACTGCTAAAAACAATGATTTAGTTGTTGCTGAGTATGAAGGGGAATTTACAGCTAAACGATTAAAAATTAAAGGCGATAGGGTTTATCTACATCCGGAGAATAATGATTTTGATGATATCGAAATAACTAACCTAGATAGTTTCTCATTATTTGGTGTAATTACAGCTGTAGTTAGGACTTTAAGATGATGATTGGTCTTTGTGATTGCAACAACTTTTATGCATCATGTGAAAAACTCTTTAGACCAGATTTGAAAAACAAGCCTGTTGTTATTTTATCTAACAATGATGGCTGTATAATAGCTCTATCTAAAGAAGCTAAAAAGCTTAACATTACAAGAGGCATGCCTTATTACAAGTATCAAAACTTATTAGAACAAAATAATGTTACTGTATTTTCATCAAACTATACTCTTTACCAAGATATATCTGATAGAGTTATGGAAGCTTTAAAAGATCTAGTTGGAATTATAATCCCCTATTCTATTGATGAAGCTTTTTTTAGAATGCCTAAGCATTTAGACGCTCAAACAATAAGGGATACTTTAACTAAAAATGTGGGTATTCCTGTTTCTATCGGTGTAGCTAGAACTAAAACTTTATCTAAAATTGCTAACCATATTGGAAAAGGACTAGACTCTAACTGTCTTTATTTAAAAAAAGAATGGGAAAGTAAAGCCTTATACAAAACACCAGTTGAGGATGTTTGGGGAATAGGAAAAAATAAAGCTAGATTTTTACGCTCTCATAATGTATTTAATGCTTTAGATTTAACAAAGCAAAATGAACTTTGGATTAGAAAAAACCTAACTGTTTCAACTTTAGAAACTGTAAAAGAATTAAAGGGAATTCCAGCTATAAATATTGATAATCCTCAAGCTAAAAATCTTTGTAGTGGAATATCGTTTTCTCACATTAGAAGTTCTTACGAAGA
>CAZHNE010000220.1:0-2899 GCA_964533775.1 uncultured Spirochaetaceae bacterium
GTGGGGTGTCCGAGAGGCTGAAGGAACTAGTTTGGAAAACTAGAAAGGGCGTAAGTCCTTCGAGGGTTCGAATCCCTCCCCCGCTGCCAAGTACAGAAAGGAGTACATAACTATGCCAAACTGGTGTGAGGGACATTTACGTATCAAAGGAAGTCTTGAAGATGTAACTAGATTTCTCAAAGAAAATATAGTTGGTTTTACATATTCTAAAACAAATTTTGCAGATGGGCCGATAGAAGTAGAATTAGAGGATTCAGGATCTAGTTTACAATTACCTGAAGGTGGTTGGTTATACTTCAAAGATTCTCGGAGACTTTTTCCAGTAGATGATGTTGTATATTATCCTGATTGGTACGAAGATGAACCGATTTATATCATGCGTATACAGCAAGCATGGGGTTTAGATTCTGATTGGTTTCAAATAAAAAGCAAAGACTATAATTTACATATGAAAATTGATGGATATGAAGCAGGTATGCAGTTTGCACAGTTTATTGAAGTAGATTGTGGTGTATTATTAAAAAATGAAACAGTTGAATATGATGAATGGTATTGGGACTGCCCTTGTCCTTTACATGGAGGATAATTATGAAATTACTTAGTAACTATGATTTGGCTGTCAAAGCATTAGGAGAAGCTATTGTCCAGAAAGAATATTGGGAACAGTTATATAATTTTCGTGAGAGAGAAGCGAGTAAATATTCTAAAGAAAAAGAAATTTTAAAAGAAGAAAACGCTAGTTTAAGAATTAAGATACAAAAAGTGCAAGAAATCTTCAGGACCACTAAAGAAATTCCTCGTGAATTCATAGATGAAGTATTAAAATGGGAATAACTTATGTTATTAGTTAAAGCAAATGCAAAAGATTGTCCAAAATGTGGTTGGAGTTTACTTCATTCTTATTGTGATAATACTACTAGTCCAGTTAGTTTTTGGATATATTGTCCGCTATGTTTCCGCTCTAGTCCTAAAATATACTTGCCTGACGACGCAGAAACTTATTCACTAGCAGAACATCAAGCAGTTATTTTATGGAACAGTGGACAAGTAAAAAAAGATAGGAAGTTTATTAAAAAACAAAGAGCCTTTCAAAAAGAAATTGAAAAAAGAATAAAAAAATATTTCACAGAGTAAAATTTGACTTTTATTCAAAATTAAGATATAATATAATTATGAACTACACTTACAGCAAAATTTTCTGAAAATTTTTTATTGAAACAAAAAATATTTTACCAAGAGGTGTGGTGATAAAAAATAAATAACTAAGGAATTACACTCACAGCAAACTATTGATTTTACTATCAGCTTTAATGGGAAAAGTTATGTGTGATGAATTAGTAAATATTTAGTACTTAGAAGGGAAATCCACTTACAGCAAGTCAAATTAGATTTAGCGAATATGAACCAATAGTGGGGTGAAAACTATGTCAATAATGGAATTGAAGAAACTTAATGCAGAAAAAAGAACAGAAAATAATGATATAGCATATAATACAACTGGCAATACACTTATTGACTTGTTATTTATGGCTGATTTTTTTACTAAAAACTTAGATCAAGTCGTCTTAGGTCAGTCAGAAAAAGAAAAACTATTTGCTATGTATATGAGAGACCCTCGTGATGGTAAAGGCTATCGTGATTTGGGTCGTAGGCTAATGGAACTTGCTGGCAATACTCCAGAAGAAATTTTGGAAGCTGGTCGCTTTGATGATTTATGGCATATTCCAAGTTATGATAATGTTGGAAGACTTTTTAAAGAACTTTATAAAGGCAACGCTTTAGCTAAGAAGTGGATGCCTCGTCTAAAAAGTAAGGACGCTGCTTACGCACAAATACTTAGACAGTTGCTAGGTATTAGTGAAAAAGAATACCGTAAGTTAATTAAAGCAACTGATACAGTTGAATATAAATTATCTTACGCAATACCTGATGAAGAAGCAGGTCCTTTGGATGAACTTTTTAGAAAAGGTACTGTATCGCATCCTCTTTTAGATAGTATTGATTTTGAAAAAGTGCCTTCTTTAGCTATGGTAAAGTACTTTAGTGCATTCCTAAGAAAAGAAGAGACGAAAGAGCGTTTTAGTAAGTACTTAGAGGATGTTAAGGCTGAAAAAGCTAAGCTACATACCGCAACCGCGCGGGTAACGGATGCTTATAAAGTAACTAAGAGTGCAGAAGCTGAAGAAGTTGATGTTTTAGCAAAACAGATTATAGAACAGGAAACAGCGGGTTTATCTTTAAATGCAATTTGTGTATTAGATACCTCTGGTTCTATGTATTGGACAATGGCTGGAGAACAAAGTGCGTATGAGAGAGCTACGGCTGTTGCTCACGCACTAGCAACTAACTCAACCTATGCTAAAAATAAAGTAATTTCTTTTTCCTCAAGGCCAGAATTAATGACCATTAAGGGAAACACTATTAAAGAACAATATGCTTCTATGTGGACAGGTGATTGCACTAATACTGACTTAGCTCGTGTTTTTAATATATTGAAAGGTCTTCGTAGCTATCCCGACTTTGTAATTGTTTTATCAGATATGGAGTTTGATCAGGGGTCGGCTACTTCTAAGGAAGAATGGGTAAAATTAGTTAAAGCTAATGGAGCTCATACAAAACTTATCTGGTGGAATTTTAATAATAGAAACCGCACTACTCCAGAAATGGATCAGTATGGTAATTTCTACTTGAGCGGTAATGATCTAAATACGCTAATGTTAATTCCAGGTGTTATTGACATGGAAGAATATATTGATAGTATATTGCGGGATTACGCGAAAAGAAAACTTAAGAAATTAACAGGTTAAGATTTGCAAGTCACGCAGAATTTTGATATAATAGTAGTGGTGAGGAGAAAGTAATTTCTCCTCGCTTAACCTGGGGGTTGGGACTGCTTGGG
>CAZHNE010000221.1:0-2876 GCA_964533775.1 uncultured Spirochaetaceae bacterium
GTGGTATTAGTGAGTCTTCAAAAGATTATCTTGATCTAAATGATATTTATACAGATCCTGTTTTAGCAAAAGAGTTTGTTGAAAGAACTGGAGTTGATGCTTTAGCTATAGCATTTGGAACTTCTCATGGATTATATAAAGAAAAACCTGTTTTAGATTTAAATAGAATTAAACTATTAAAGGAAGCAGTTGATATTCCATTTGTTATGCATGGCGGGTCAGGTCTTTCAAAAGAAGAATTTCAAACAGCTATTAAAAATGGTATTAGAAAAATAAACTACTACACATATATGACTTTAGCAGGTGGTAAAGCCATACATAACTCACTTAAATCTTTAAAAGATGATGATAACGTGTTCTTCCATGACATTCCTGTTCTTGCAACTAAAGCAATAAAAGAAGATGTCAAAAAAGCTATAGGAGTGTTCAGTTTTAATGAATAAATCAATAATTGTAGTAGGTCCACTTATTTTGGATAAACATTATTTTATTGACGAATATCCTAAGGAAAGCAACTTAGCTGATATTAGAGATGTTAGTGCCTCCATAGGAGGCTCTGGCAATCTTGTCATTGATTTGGCTAAACTTGATAGTAGTTTAGAAATAAAAGTAATTAGTGTTATTGGAAAAGATAAAGAGGCTTCTACAATATTAGAAGCACTAGAACCATATGACAATATTGACCTTTCTCAGTCTGTCCTTCTTGAAAGAACGCCAAGTACTCTTGTTATGAATTCTGCTAAGACTAAACAACGAACTTTCTTTTATGATTCAGCATCAAATGATGATTTTTGTATAGATCATATTAATCTAAATTCACTTGAAGGAAATATATTACAAGTTGAATACATTGGTTTAGTTGGATCTCTTATGGATAAAGAGAAGGAGCATGGCAGCTATATTGCAAAACTCCTTTATGAAGCTCAAAAGAAAGGAATTAAAACTTCAATTGATATGGTTTCTAAAAAAGATTCAAGAACTGTAAATGCAGCTCTGACCTCTCTTAAATATACAGACTATTGCACTGTAAACGAGATAGAAGCTGAAACTATTAGTGGAATAAGTGTTACTGATGAAAGTAACAATATAGTAGAAGAAAACGTTATTAAGGCTCTTGATGAAATTAAAAGACTTGGTGTTTCAACTTGGGTTGTTATACATTCTCGTCTATTAAACTATGGTCTAGATTGTAAAACTAATAAAGTTTATAAAGCAGACTCTTTAAATGTTCCAAAAAGTTACATAAAAGGAACAACTGGAGCTGGAGATGCCTTCTTGTCCGGAATACTAATTTCAATTCAAAGAGATTATTCACTTGAAAAAGCTCTAAAAGTAGCATGCTCTTCAGCTGTTTGCTCATTAGCCGCAGTCGATGGAACATCTGCTATGAAAAGTTATGATGAAGTTATGAAACTGTTTGATATTTATGGAAAAGGTTGTGTCTATAAAACAATCCGTGAGTAAAGTTTTGTTAATATATCGTTATAAATGCTATTTTCTTTAACTCCAAACTTTATGAGTTATAAGGTTTATTGGAATCAAAAAGCTACAATTAATGATTAGTTGTGGCTTTTTTTACTTACAACCTTTTTGAGAATTGATAGAGCATGAATTTAATTATATCGAACGTAAATAAATATTGGCTACTATCATTTTTTCTTAATACCAAAGGGTGTGCTTGAAACTGTTGTGGGTTGATGAAAGAAATGAGTCAAAATTATTAATTAACATACTACCGTAAATTACTTACGGCAATGTTAGTAAATTATTTATAAAAGTTATAAACTAACCTCTATTATTCTCAACAAACTGAGAAGGGGATATTCCTGTTTCTTTTTTAAAGCTTTTAGAAAAGTATGCTGGATTAGAAAACCCTACTTCACTTGAAGTCTCTGATACACTGTGACCTTCTATTAACATCCGCTTTGCTTCATTTATTCTAAGTGTTAGTAAATAGTCCATTACAGTAATTCCCTTATATCTAGAAAACACCCTGCTAAGATAACTTTTGCTAACGAACATAGCTTCACTGATGTTATCCATCCCAATATTAGATTTATAATTATCTTTTAAATAGTTGATAGTATTTTCAACTAACTTCTCTTGATTAGATTTAGTATTTTCATGATACAAATCACATATAAGAATTAAAAGCTTGGGGAACTCTTCTGCACAATATTCAAATGAACTTTGCCTTAACTCTTTTTTATTCTCTGCAAGGTTCTCTGCATATAGTTTAGCATCCTCTTCATTTAAATTATATAATAGTTGAATCTCCCTTATAACAAAGCGGAACAAATTATCAAAGAACCGTTCTCCAAAGCCGTATTTTAGGAAATACTCTTCAATTATATCTTTTCCTATTTTACTTATTTCATCATATTTACAGTTTATTATTTTATTCTGTAATGTTTTTTCTAAATCTTTTTGAGAGATATATTTTGACTCTTTAGAGAGCTTCTTTAAAGTAGATATAAACACGGAATCAATTTTTTTTGAGTTACTTTCAATTTCACTTTTTGCTAATATTTTAGTATCACTAATTATATCATTTAAAACGGAAGTATTAGAGCCAACAAGCAAATAACAAGAGTAAGATAAGAAAGAGAAAGAAAAACACCCTATTTCATCATGAGTTATTGTTTCATTTTTATTAACTATAACAAAACAATACTTATTATCTTTAACATTTAAACTAATTAAATACTTTTCTAACTCCTCAGGGCTTATTTTCTTATTATTTATTATCCCTGTTAAAAACTCAGTAGCAATTGATCCCTGCAGGATTAACCTTTCTGTTTTATCCTTTCTAATTGTCTTAAGTTCTTCTACAACTTTGTCTACCGTATTATTTAATGTTTTAATTGAGTAAGGTT
>CAZHNE010000222.1:0-2869 GCA_964533775.1 uncultured Spirochaetaceae bacterium
TTAAAAAAATACTTGACAAATAAAAGAACTAATTTATACTGAGTTATGTGATTTAAAATCAAGGAGTTTATAATGAATAAAGTTAAGACATTAATAGTTATTTTATTAGTAATGCTATTAAGTACATTTAGCATTTTTGCTAATGGTGAAAAAGAAAGTGGTAAAACTGTAATTAAGGTTGCACATATTTACGATCCAATGGGAGGCTCTGGAGATAAAATTGGTAGTGAATGGTTTAAGGGTGTAAAAGAAGAGTTTGAGAGTGAAAACCCAAATATTGAAGTTGATTTTGAAAATTTTGCTTGGGATCAAATTGATATTAAATTAATGCAAGATTATAGATCTGGTATTAGTGATCATGATGTAGCAATGTTAACTCCTCAATTGTTCGCACAACATAGGGAAGTTGGAGATTTAACAGACTTAACATCTTATATTAATAAAGATTGGTCTTCTGATGAAATTAATGAATTTAGTTGGGCATCTACATATACTCAAGGTAATGTTAAAGGTCAACAAATTGCTATTCCGTTAGGTTCTCATTCTAGAATTATGCTTTTCAATAAAGATATGTTTAAAGCTGCAGGTTTAGATCCAAATGATCCACCAAAGACTATTGATGAATTGATTGAATATGCTAAGAAATTAACTGTTGATACTGATGGCGATGGAACGATTGATCAATATGGTCTTGCTATGGCATTAGGTCCAGATAGAGGAACTATTGAATTAACCTTTGGTCCATTAATTTGGAACTATGGTGGAGAATTATGGGACTCTGCAAATAATAAAGCAGATATTGATAGTCCAGAAGCAATTAAAACTGCTGAGTTAATTTGGGATTTATTACATACCTATAAAGTTGTTAATCCTGCATCTCCTGTAAATGATATGACAGTTAACTTATTCAATACTACAATGAATGAAAAAGCTGCTATTATCTTAGGTTGGGGATCTTACTGGGTTGGTTCTTTAGAAGAACAAGGTTATGTAAAAGGTGTTATTCCACCAAGTGTTGATGCTGAGTTAGTAAAAGTTGGATTTGCACAATACCCAACAACTGCACAAGCTGGATTTACAAATAGCTGGGGAGTTGGTATTTATCAAAAATCAGCTAACAAAGATGCTGCTTGGAAATTCATTAACTATATGTTAAGAAAAAATAATTTAAGAAGTTTCCCTGATGCAGGTCTTCCAATTAGAAAATCTGAATGGCAAACTCCAGAATATCAAACAGAATATTATCAAACATATTTTGACGCTATTAAATTAGGGAAACCAATGCCTGTAACTCCATATTATGGTGAATTAGCAGATGTTGTATCAGCTGCTTTACAAACTTGTATGAACGGAGATAGAGCGGATATTCCTCAAATATTAAAAACTGCTGAAAATGAGTTTAATTCAAAATATGAAAACTAGTAATAAAATTAAAAACAAGAAATATACACCTATATTTATGGTATTTCCTGTAGTAGTTTTGTTAACAGCATTTCTGCTAGGCCCAGCCCTAGCAGGATTTGCTATGACATTTATGAAAACTTCTTTATCAGGAGAAGTATCATTTGTAGGTTTTGGAAATTATTTAGCATTATTTAGGGAGGGAGGACGCTTTTTTAATAATCTATGGGTTACTTTAGTTTATGTTTTAGCTGATATATGTATAACAATTCCTTTTGCTTATATTACAGCTTTATTAATTACAAGAGATTCTTTTTTATCAAGATTTTTTAGAAGTGTTTATTTAATTCCTTGGATATCTGCACCTGTTGTTAGTACTTTAATGGTTAAAACTATGCTTAATTCTGATTTTGGTATTATTCATATAATTGTTAAGAATATTGTTGGTCATGATGTTTATATATTAAATGATGGTACTTTAGCTCTAATTGTTATGATATTACATAGCTTTTGGAGATCAGCTCCTTTTATAATGCTATTTTTAGCTGCAGGGATTTCAACAATTCCAAAAGAAATTTATGAGGCAGCAAGGGTAGATGGCGCTTCAAAGGTTACAAGTTTCTTTAGACTCACGTTACCTATGACTCTTAATCAATTAGGCATTGGTACTCTAATGGTCACTATATGGACAATACAAGATTCTGAATCAGTATATGCACTAACACAAGGTGGACCAGGCTATGCTACTGAAACTTTAGCTGTAAGATTATTTAAGAGTTCTTTTGTTAACTTTGATTTAAATATGGGTGCTACTTTAGGTGTTTTCTTAATAATAATTAGCATTATATTTATGACTTTATATTTGAAGATGTTATTAAGGGGAAATTTGTATGATTAAGTTAATAAAAAACTTTGGCTGGTTATTAATATATCTATTAATTGGTTTGATATCTTTATTCCCTTTGTTATGGGGACTAAAAACATCATTAACACCAACTTATGATTATGGTATTTTGCCAGAATATTTTACATTAGAACATTATAAAGCAATTTTTCAAAATGAAGTTTTATATAAGTATTTTTTTAATAGTATAAAGGTTTCATTTGGATCAATTATAATAATAATACCATTAGCATTAATTGCAGCTTATGGACTTTCTAGATTTAAGTTTAGAGGTAAAAATGTTATTAGTATAAGCTTTTTAATTTTACCTTTACTTCCATCCTCTGCTATCTTGGTTCCTATTGTTAGTTATTTTAATAAACTTCATTTATATAATACTATTTGGGGCGTTATAATTGCTGTTTCAGTTTTTAATATATCTTTAAGTATTTGGATGCTGAGAAACTTTATTGATAATACACCAAGAGCAATTGAAGAAGCAGCCTTAATTGATGGTTTATCTTCTATGGGTACATTATTTAGAGTTACTTTACCCATGATTAAACCAGGTTTAATTTCAGTAAT
>CAZHNE010000223.1:0-2866 GCA_964533775.1 uncultured Spirochaetaceae bacterium
CTTTACCCTGAAGAAGGAATAAGAACTAATGTAGGTGGCTCTTTTAATGTATTAAACTCTGCTGCAAAACACAAAGTAAAGAAAGTAGTAGTAATTAGTACAGACAAAGCTGTTAACCCAACAAACGTAATGGGTGCAACAAAGAGAATGGTTGAACTACAAGCAGCAATGCTTAATGAAGAAAACCCAGACACTCAATATGTCTGTGTTAGATTTGGTAATGTACTAGGGTCCCGTGGTTCAATGCTCCCTCTCTTTATTGAACAAATACAACATGGGGTACCTATAACAGTAACCGATAAGAATATTATCAGATACTTTATGGCAATACCAGAAGCAGTCTCCCTTGTATTCTTAGCGGGTTCCATTGGTAAAGGTGGAGAGGTAATGGTACTAGACATGGGACAACCTATAAACATATATGAGTTTGCAAAGCGACTTATAACAATGTATGGAGACCCAAGTAAAAACAAGATTAAGATAACAGGATTAAGACCTGGAGAAAAGATGTATGAGGAACTCCTTGCAAACAAAGACAACACAATCCCAACATCAAACAAACTTATCTTCAAAGCTAAAGTAACAGGCTCTCTAAACAAAGAACAATTCAATAAACAAATAAAACTAATTAACCAATCAACACCACAACAACTAAAGAAGTGGTTGAGTGATACAGTGGTTGAGTTTGAAGAGATATAAGCTAGAACAATTATATGTATACAAAAACTTATGAAATAAAAAATAAAATCTTTTGCGCAAATGAAAAAGAAACTTCTCGTATAAATAAAGAAGAATCCCACGAAGTAAGATGTGAGTTTCAACGAGATAGAGATAGAATTCTCTATTCAAAAGAATTTAGAAGATTAAGTGGAAAAACACAAGTTTTTGTTTCAGGGTTTGATGATCATATGAGGACAAGACTTACCCATACTTTAGAAGTTGCTCAAATAGCAGATACAATTGCCCGTGCGCTAGGTCTAAATGAAGTTTTAACCGAAGCTATAGCCTATGGACATGATGTTGGACATACTCCTTTTGGTCATGCTGGAGAACGTATATTAAATTCAATAATGAATGGTTGTCGTGACATCTATGGATACAATAAACAGCTTCCAAAGAATACAAGAGGTTTCAAACATAATTGGCAAAGTTTAAGAGTTTTAACTGATTTAGAAAAAATAAATACAGATTATAAAGGATTAAATTTAACAAAATTTACTTTATGGGGAGTTTTAAACCACAGTAGTAAAAAACTGAAAGGATGTAAGCATCTTGCTAATGATCTGAATGAAGGCGAAAGTGCTTATAAATGCAGATTAAATAATAAAAATATTCCATGTGATAATAATGGTAAATATTCTGTTGATTATTATGAGACCAATTACAATTCAATTCTTAGTGATGAAACAGATTGGACTGTAGAAGGAGCAATTGTTGCTACTGCTGATGAAATAGCTCAGCGCCATCATGATGTTGAAGATGCTATACTAGCTGGCATTATTAAAATGAAAGGTTTAACAGAGTATTTTCAAAAGTGTTTTGGAGCATTTATTACAGATGACGATCAAGAAATGATTAAATCAATCTTGGATAATCATAATAATAAATTCGACATCGCTTTATCTAAGTTATCAAAGCTTATAGTTAATTTCTATACTTCATATTATATTAATAATTTAAAAGAGAAGTTTAGCTTTATCAATAATAAATTTAATTTGATTGATACTAACAGCTTTCATCAAAAGAAGAGTGAAATATATGAATATATCAATAAGATTTTAAATAGTTCAATAAATGACTATTTTGGAATTAAGACCTTTGAAAAAAAGCCCTTATTTAAAGAGTGTGATGGTAAACTTCAAAAATACTTATTTGGTATAATAATAAACTCACAGTTAGCTCAAAGCATGGATGGTAAATCAGATTTTATTATAAGAAAGTTATTTAAAGCTTATCTAAGTAATCCACAGCAACTACCAGACAACACCATTTTAAAAGCTTATTTTAATTTAACTAACACATCAAACCCTAATGAGTCAAAAGATATAAAACCATACATAGCCAGACAAAGAGTGTTAAAATTGTTAATGAAAGGTGATAAAGAAATTAACTCTAAGATGTTAAGAACTGTATGTGACTTTATTGCAGGAATGACAGATCAATTTGCAATGAGTCAATATGATATATTATATGGAACAAAAGAATATAAAAATTATTAATAATCAGTTAAATAATGTTATTTATATTTAATTTTTAAGTTTTAAAAGAAGAATAAGATGAATAAGAGAATAATACAATTTTCACCACCAGATATAACAGAAGAAGAAATTAACGAAGTAGTTGATACTTTAAAATCTGGTTGGATTACCACTGGTCCTAAAACTAAACTGTTTGAAAAACAGTTGGCAGAATATTGTAATACTTCAAAAGTTGCTACTTTTAGCTCTGCTACTGCTGCCATGGAAATGGCCTTAAGGTTTTTGGGTGTTGGAGAAGGTGATGAAGTAATAACTTGTGCTTATACTTATACTGCTTCGGCTAGTGTGATAGTTCACGTCGGTGCTAAAATTGTTTTAGCAGATACAGGTAAAGATTCTTTTCATATTGATTATGATTCACTAGAAAGTTTAATAACAGAAAAAACAAAAGTAATTATTCCAATTGATATTGGTGGAGTGATGGCTGACTATGATAAAATATTTGAAGTTGTAGAAAAAGCTAAAATGAAATTTAAGCCTTCTAATAAAATACAAGAAGCATTTGGAAGAATAATTGTTTTAGCTGATGCCGCTCATTCATTTGGTGCTATGTATAAAGGAAAAAAAAGTGGAGAAGTTGCTGACTTTACTGCTTTTTCATTAGTCGT
>CAZHNE010000224.1:0-2858 GCA_964533775.1 uncultured Spirochaetaceae bacterium
GCTTTAAAAGCTAGTAAACAAGAATAGTTATTGTAAATAACAAAAAAGTTAGGAGTTTATATGAATAATAAAATGAAAGTTGCTGTGATGGAAGATATCGGTAAAATTGGTTATGTCGAAAGGGAAATTCCTAGTCCTAAGGACAATGAAGTTTTAGTAAAAATTGAATATGTTGGCATTTGTGGTTCAGATCTTCACTACTATACAACAGGGAAAATAGGGAACTATATTGTAGAACCTCCTTTTGTTTTAGGACATGAAGCAAGTGGTGTTGTAACAAAACTTGGAAAAGAAGTTAAACATTTAGAGGTTGGAGATAGGGTTGCTTTAGAGCCTGGTATAACTTGTGGTGTTTGTGAGTTTTGTACAACAGGAAGATATAATCTTTGTCCTGATGTAATATTCTTTGCAACTCCTCCAGTTGATGGTATTTTTAGTGAATATGTAGCACATCCAGCATCTCTTTGTTTTAAGTTACCAGATAATGTTAGTTCAATGAATGGTGCTTTAATCGAACCTCTCGCAATTGGATTTTATGCTGCAGATCAAGGGGAAGTTAAAGTTGGCCAAAATGCTGTAATCTTCGGTGCTGGTTGTATTGGATTAATGACTTTATTAGCTCTTAAAGCTTATGGGTTAAACAATATAACTGTAGTTGATATTTTACCAAACAGGCTTGAACAAGCTAAAAAAATGGGTGCTACCCACGTTGTTAATACGTTAGAAAAGAATTACAGTCAAAGGTTTGAAGAAATTACAAACGGCAATGGTTTTGATGTGGCTTTTGAAACCGCAGGAACAGAAATTACAACAAGATTTGCTATTGAATTATTGAAAAAGGGTAGTAATTTAGTTGCTGTTGGGTATTCTCCATCTGGTGAAATGACCCTTCCTATGAGTCTTTTTATCGACAAGGAATTAACTATGAAGAGTGTATTTAGATACAGACATATTTATCCAAAAGCTATTGAATGTGTTGCAAGTGGGAAAATTAATCCAAGTGACGCTGTTACTAATGTTTTCGACTTTGATGATGTTCAAAACGCAATGGACAAGTCTGTAGAGGACAAAGCAAATATTGTTAAATCTGTAATTAAAATTAAATAACTAAATTTATACTAACTTGAAAAAAGGAATGAAAATGATTAAAAAAATGAAAGGAGCTATATTACCAGGTGATAGCACTGTTAAATTTAAAGAGTATGATATACCAACCCCTGGTCCCGGCCAAGTATTACTAAGAATGAAGGCTTCAACTATTTGTGGAAGTGATATTAGATGTATTTACAGAGAACATTTAGGGAAAGGTCCTGAAGCATACCAAAATAAGATAGCAGGGCATGAGCCTTGTGGTCAAATTGTTGAAGAAGGCCCCAATCTTAAAAAATTTAAAAAGGGAGATAGAGTAATTGTTTATCATATATCAGGTTGTGGTGTATGCTATGATTGCAGACAAGGATATATGATTAGCTGTACTTCCCCATCTAGAGCGGCTTATGGATGGCAAAGAGATGGAGGTATGGCTGAATACTTATTAGCAGATGAAAAAGACTTGGTAGCTTTACCCGATGAATTGACTTACGCTGATGGAGCTCAAGTAGCTTGTGGATTTGGCACTGTTTATGAGGGAATTGAAAAAGTTGGTGTTTCTGGAAACGATGCTGTCCTTGTTGTTGGGCTAGGTCCTGTTGGTTTAGCTTGCTTAATGCTTTGTAAAGCTATGGGAGCTAATAAACTTATTGGTGTTGAAACTCAAATTGAAAGAATTGAAGTTGCTAAAAAGTTAGGCCTTGTCGATGAAGCTTTCTTAGCTGGTCCTAATAATGTTGAGCAAATAAAAGCTGTTACTGGTGGTCATGGTGTAGAAAAAGCATTTGATTGCTCTGCAAGTGACCCTGGCCGCGCTACTGCAGTTAAAGCTACAAGAAAATGGGGCAAAATAGCATTGATTGGTGAAGGTGGAACTATGAGCATAAATCCTAGTGAAGATATGATTCACGATCAAAAAACTATTTATGGATCATGGGTTACAAGCATTTGGAAGATGGAAGATTTAGTTGAAAGAATAGTCAGATGGAATATTCATCCTGAAGATTTAATAACTCACAGATTTCCTCTTGAAAAAGCAGCAGAAGCTTATAAGTTAATGGCTAGTGGTAAATGTGGTAAAGTTGCTGTTTGCCAAGATGAAGAGTTGAAATAGTAACCTCAAGTATTTTAATATTTTGAAATTAATATAAATAAAAGTCTTGTTTAAAAATACTTTGGCTCATATATGTGGACACGGAAAAAGTATACCTTCCATATTATATGAGTCATTGTATAATTTAGATGAAGCTCTTTTTAGTTTTAAAATATTCATTAGTTTTTCCCTATCTCAATAAGTCTTTCATTTATAGCTAAAATGTTTTCTATTGGTGTTTTTGGATGAATTTCACTACTTGATGAAAATATGAATTTATTATTGCTTTTTTTTATGCAGTAATCTACGTGTCTTTTTATTTCTTTTGGGTATCCTCTTAAAACAATGCTAGAGGAGGCTACATTACCACAAAGAGAGCAATGGGAAGTGCTTAATTTAATTGCTTTACGTAATTCAATGCAATGGTCAACATCTATTATATTGCTTTTAGTTAATAGTGCGCTTTCAAATATATGACTTATATTGCCTTCAATATGCAATTTTGAAAGAGCGCCAGCATCTTTGATTGCCTTTATTATTTTAGTATGGTGCTCCAATATTAGATTTTTGTACCCATTTGCACCAAGCAACGAGACAATATTTTCTCGTATTCCTATTATATCTGCACCACTATTAATTTGCGAGAGAGCAAACTGAATTGATTGATCTGTTAAAA
>CAZHNE010000225.1:0-2849 GCA_964533775.1 uncultured Spirochaetaceae bacterium
TGTAGTAAAAGTCAAGAAAAAATACCAATTATATACAATATATAGATTAATAGTAATATATTTGTAACAACTACTTAACAAAATGAAACTATTCCTCCTTAGCAATTTGATAAGAAGAGTTCATTTAAATAATTAGTTGTAAAATCGTGGTAATTGGTGTAGTATTAGGGTTGAAATGTGGTAATTGATAAATAAAGAGTATAATGTACGGAGCTTTGCTGTGGATACAGGTATTTTTAAAATAACTATAGATGAGAAAGGTCGTTTTTTAGTTCCCTCAAAATTAAGGGATCCTTTTGCTAAAGGCGACTATATTCTTACTTATGGTGTTGAAAACTGCTTGCAAATAATCACAGTAGAAGACTTCCAATTAATAAAAGATACTATAAATAAAAGTGCTGCTTCCATGTTTGATAAGAATAGTAGGATGCTATTGAGAAGATTTGTAGCACCAGCTACAGAAATAGCTTTGGATAAAAGTGGCAGAATCAGTTTACCAAGAGCATTAAGAGAAGATGTTCAATTGAATAATAAAAGCGAAGGAATTTTGTTGAATGCAGGGCCATTTATTGAGATTTGGGCTTTATCTAACTATCAAGTTGTAAATGATAGCTTAGATATTGAAGAAGCAAGTGCAGAACTATTTAACAAGATGAATCAACAATAGGGGAGATTATGGAGTTTGTACACATGCCAGTGCTGGCACAAGAAGTTAAGCAGTATTTAGTCCCTCCTACAAGCGAAAAACCAATTATGGTTGATTGTACCACCGGAGAAGGTGGACATACACTAATGATGCTAGAGAGCTATCCTAATCTAACAGTTGTAGCTCTGGATTGCGATGAGCATATACAAGAAAAAGCCAAGTATCGTATGAAAACTTTTGGAGACCGTTTTTTACCAGTACACACTTGGTTTGACGAGTACTTTAAGGATTATGATGGGCCAAAGTTAGATTTAGTTCTTATTGATTTAGGAATTAGTATCTATCACTACGAAGAATCAAATCGAGGCTTCTCTTTTAAAAAAGAAGAGAAGCTCGATATGAGATTAAATGAAGATAGTAGTCTTACTGCACAAACGCTAGTAAATACTTACTCTGAGGAAAACTTAGCCAATGTTATTTATAAGTATGGTGAAGAGAGATACTCAAGAAGGATTGCAAAGGCCATTTGTGAAGCTAGGAAACTTAAAAAAATTGAAAATTCTAGTGAACTTGAAAGCATCATATTTAAAAGTGTACCTCAAAGTTATAAGCATGGAAGGATTCATCCAGCAACTAGAACCTTCCAAGCTTTGAGGATTGAGGTAAACAGTGAATTAGAAAGGATTGAAAGTACAATTATAAATGCTACGAATGCTTTAAAGATTGGTGGCAGAATGGCTGTAATTTCATTTCATTCATTAGAGGACAGAATAGTTAAATGGACTTTTAAAGATCTTGCAAAAAAGTGTACTTGTCCACCTGAAGCTATTCGTTGTACTTGTAAAGCTAAGCCTTTAGTTAAAATTTTAACAAAAAAGCCAATTGTTGCAAGTGAAGAGGAAAATAGGATCAATCCTCCCAGTAGAAGTGCAAAACTGAGAGTAATTGAGAAGCTTTAAGACTAATGTTTTAAAATGTTATTTTTCATACAAACTAGGGAGGGGTGTATGGCAAACGAAAAGAAGTTAACAACTAATCAAAGAGTTAATGTTTCACATGCTCTAACCCTTTTTACAATTGCAGCAACCTTCGCAAGCTTGTTTACTCCCGTTTATTTAAGTGGGATTAATGAAAGTGCAAAAAAAGAACACTCTAAGTTAATGCAAGAAAGAGAGTTATTAGTTGAAAGAAGGAATAAAGAATTAAGTATAATTAATTCTTTAAAAACACCTGAGAGTGTTTATCAAATGGCACTTTCTAAAGATTTGGATTTGCAATTAGCAAATGATAAATAAAAGAAGGTTAAAATGGCTTTTTCAACATATAAATATGGAATCTTTAGTGTAGCTAGATTTTCTCAGGCTACAGTAGTAAAACAAACATCCAAGAAAATATTAGATGTTTGTATAGACTCAAGAAAAATAAAGAATAATTGCTTGTTCGTTTGTCTTGATGGAGAAAACTTTGATGGTCATGATTTTATTCTTGATGCTATAAACAAAGGAGCTAGTGCTCTTTTAATTAAAACTAATAAAGTTCATGAAGTCTTATCAAAAATTAATAATAGAGATGTTGGTGTTTTAGCTGTTAATTCTCCTTTGTCTGGATTACAAACCTTAGCTAAAAACTATATATCTCAGTTCCCAAATGTAAATTATACCGCAATAACAGGATCAGTTGGAAAGAGTACAACAAAACAAGCTCTTGCTGCTTTGTTATCCCAAGCAGGGAATACCGTTTATACTCCAAATAATTATAATAGCGAAATAGGGCTCCCTCTTTCTTTATTACAGGTTGATGGTACAACAGATTATGGTGTTTTTGAAATGGGAATAGACCATAAAGGTGAAATGGACAAGCATCTTTATATGCTCACCCCTAACCAAGCTTTAATTACAACAATTGGCAGATCTCATATAGAGCAATTAAAATCTAGAAAAAGAATAGCTAAAGAAAAAGGTAAACTATTTCATAAAGATTTAGATATGGCTTTTATCTCAAAAGGTTGTAATTATAAAAAGCTTTTATGCAAAAAGGTAAAAAATAATATTTTTGAATATTGTTATAATGACGTTCAATATGAAGATAAAGGCCTACTAGGTATTGAAGTAATTTTAGATAATCAACGAGTAAGACTCCCTATATTAGGTGAACACCTTTTAGAGGATGTTGTTGGTGCAATCGCAATCGCAAAAAGAATGGG
>CAZHNE010000226.1:0-2809 GCA_964533775.1 uncultured Spirochaetaceae bacterium
AGACAGCTATTATTGCACAAACGATTATAAGAGTTCCTCTTTTTCTCCAAAACACTATGGCTTTTTCTTTTTTTAAAAGTTGATTAATTTTTGGTCCTGAAATTTCATTGTGGAGTAAATCATCAATAGTTATTCTATTATCTTCTCTATTCTCTAATTTCCACTCTACATCACTAAATATTTCAATAAACCAACTAAGAGCCTTTTGTGGTTCCAAGTTAGAAGAAATATCTCTAGTTTTATTTAAGCTTAAATTCAATATAGAATTAACTTTAATAACTAATTCTGAATCAGCATCTATTTTTAGAGCATTTACTAAAAGAGAAAGATTGATAGCTTTATAGTGGTTATTTCTTACGCTAGTATATTCGAAAGGCTTAATGCTGGTAATTGAATAGTAAAAAAGCTGAGCCATTTGATCAATTAGGGTAAAGGAAGGAAGAATATTAGCGTGTATAAAACTATTAGAGTTGTTAAAGCGTGTGGTTTCACTAGTAGTGGAAGAGAAGATATCACTTAACATTCTAGGTAATATTAAAACATCGTCATCTTTAGTAAAGTAAATTCTCCAAGCACTAATAATTCCATTTTGTAAATCAAGAAACTTAGAATCACATAAGCTTAAAGCTTTTGCTAAATTAATAATTAATTTAGGGGCTTTGCTTCTTAAAGAAGACGCTAACTGAGAGAGAGGGTACAGTTTTATAGGTTCATAATAAAAACATTTTTTACCATTGTAATTTGTAAATCCATGCCAGTACCAAGGTTCTTTTTTACCATCTTTAAAAAGGTAGCCAGGCTGTTTTTCGCCTTGAAGTAAAAAAGCAGGTAAGTCAGTTATTTTATTACTGAAGGCTATAGCACTATATTTCTCGTTTTCAATTTCTATTTCAATAATATCTTCATTAACAAACATTAATTATTCCTTATTGTAGCTGAGATGTGATAAACACATTTTTTAGTTAGTGTATTATTAACTAATTCATCACTAACTCTTTTTTCAACTTCAATTAAGTTGATATCCCAAGCTCTATTTTTATACATTTTAGTTTTATTGATGGAATCTATTATACCACAGCCACAGCTATCGATTATGTTTTTCCTCTGTAGTTGTGATAATCTTTCCCCATTGTTTAAAGCAGAAATGAAATCTTTTGTTCTTTTGAAAGCTGAATGACTTTTTTGATAAGAGCATGCATTTGCACTTATTAAAACAAGAGTTTTCTCGTTGATCATATTGTTTAGTAAAGTAGAAAAATCTTTACTTTGCTTAGAGTTTTCAATTACTGCACAAATTGGTACAACCTTTTTCCCCTTAAAGTAATGACGTATTAATAAAAAGAGTTGTTCAAAAGAAGGCTCTTCTTCAAAATATGTAACATTTTTCATTTCGTCCTTAAAATGATCGTCTATAAAAGTTGAATCGAATTCTACTAACCCTAATGGCGTGTCGATAGCTTTGTAAGGAGTTGTAAAAATATTATAAGGGGATGTGTTATCTATTAGCTTTAAATGGCTAGGGGCAATTATAAGGACTTTATCAAAATTGTTTTTAATGGATGTGAAAATGTTAACTAGTAAGGGGAGTATAAACTCATAACTTGCGTGCGGAAGGAGGAAAACTTTTGAATCAGATTTTTCCTTCGCACTATATTCTTCTTCACAAGATTCAATTAGAGAGATTAAAGTCTTTTTACTTGAGGGGTAGAATATATCGTGATGAATGGTTTTGTCCGTTGTTTTATTGTTTATCATTAAAATACACTCCAATAAATATTGATTTTATAGAGATTCCCTCTCTTTTAATAGTCTATTCAGTCTTTTTTCATCAACTTTGATATGAATGTTCTTCTCTTGTGTCGGTATAACCAAACCTAATGGACCGTTTTTTGCTCTTCGTAAATATTTAACCTGAGTATAGTAAAGATCACTAGTTTGATGAGTTTTAGCCTTAGAAAAAAACACAGCAAGATTAGCGGCATCAAGAAGTACATCTAAAGGAACACTTTTATTTCTTATAAATTTAATAAAGACATACCCGCCACTATAATCTCTTGTATGAAGCCAGTAGTCATTTCCTTTTACTTTCTTTCTCAATAATAAATCGTTTTCTTTAGCGTTTCTTCCAACAAGAAGGGTAAAATTTCCACTTGTAAAAATTAAACCTATTTGATTATCATCTTTTTGAGTAGTAGAGGAGCTTTTATCAAGAGCCTTTTTAAGTTTAATAATATCTTTTTGCTCATTATTGCTTAAGGTTAGGAGCTTAGTAAAGTATTCTACATTCTCCCTATATTCTTCTTTTGCAATTTCATACTGCTCTAAGGCATTTTTATTAGAACCTTTTGCTTTATGGTACTTGTCATAATAATAATTTAAGTTTTCTTCTTTTGTTAGTTTTGGATCAAGTTTTAAAGTAACACTTGAATTATCTACCCAAGAGGTTAAAGTAACGCTACTGCTATTAGGTTTAACTTTATGTAAAAATGAGGATAACAAATCAGCATCTTGTTTTAATTTTTCAAAATCTTTTGTTTTGTTAACTCTTTTTAAAAGAGAAACGAGAGAGCCTTCTAGTTTTTTTAACCTACTGTCCCGTAGTGATTCCACTTTTTCAACCAATCCCTCAAGAGTGAGGTCAGTACTTTTTTCACCGTATTCCCTCTCTATTTGCTTGTTAAAGGAAAGAGATAAATCTCTTTCTCTAACAGAGAATTTGTTATTATCTTCTCTCTCTTCTATTGGAGAAAGGATGGAATTAGTTATTTCATTTCTCTTAGGTCTTCTATAAAGTAAATCAAGGATCTTA